>JBQDFB010000001.1:0-4657 GCA_052085045.1 Microbacteriaceae bacterium
CCCGTGGCGCTGGCCGGCGTCCTCATCGCGGCCATCGTGTTCCTGCCCGAGTCGATCACAGCGATCCGTGCCGCCGCGGGCGGCGAGATCCAGCGCGTGATCAACCTCTGCCACGGTGCCCTCGTCTCGACCGTGGGGCTGACGATCCCCGCCGTCCTCATCATCGGCATGCTCACCGGTCAGAGGGTGGTCCTGGCCGAGACTCCGGCCGACCTGATGCTGCTCGGGGTGACCCTGCTGCTGTCGATCGGAACCTTCGCGGCGAAGCGCGTGACGGCGACGCACGGCGCAGCGCACCTGGCGCTGTTCGCGGTCTACCTCATCGTGCTTTTCAGTTGACCGGGAGTTCGCTGGGAATTTGCTAAGGTGGCAAGGATGCTCGTGCCTGCATGGGCAGGGAGCGCTTCAGCGCTCTCACGCGACGCGCGCCTGACTGCGCGCACCTCGCAATCATTCGAATCCCGCTGAGGGTGCGCCGGTCATCAGTGCGCCCGAAAGATGGAACTCTGGAAAGGAGCCGCACCCCGGACCTCTCGTCTGTGCGCTGCCATGCGCCTCAGTGGTCCAGGTTCGTTCGCCCATGCTGAAAGTCTCAGATCTCTCGATATCCCCCCTTTCCTCCGAATCCCTCTCCCCCACTTAGCGACTCCTTTCTCCTTCGACCAGCGGCCTCTGCCGCATCAAGACGAGAAAGTGAGAACAACCGGTGGGCGACCTCCAAATACTCTCGGGGCCGATCGTGGTCCTGCTCATGCTGCTGTTCTTCGGCGGCAGCCTGTACATGTCGATCCGCATCTCCCGCAAGAAGGAGAACGCCGACGGCTACATGACCGGCGGTGGCAAGATCGGCTTCGGCATCTCAGCCGCATCCATGACGGCGACCTGGATCTGGGCGTCATCGATGTACGCCTCGGCCACGTCCGGCTACACCTACGGGATCTCCGGCCCCATCCACTACGGGCTCTGGGGCGCGCTGATGATCCTGCTCATCTACCCCTTCGGGCGACGCATCCGCAAGGTCGCGCCCAAGGCGCACACGATCGCCGAGGTCATGTTCGCCCGACACGGCCGCTCCAGCCAGCTCATGCTCGCCGGATCCAACGTGCTCGGCAGCCTCATCAGCCTGACCTCGAACCTGATCGCCGGCGGCGCGCTGATCGCGATGCTGTCGCCGTTCACGTTCACCCAGGGCATCGTCGCGATCGCGATCGGCGTGCTCGCCTACACGCTGTGGTCGGGCTTCCGCGCATCGGTGCTGACCGACTTCGCGCAGGTGCTCGCGATGCTGGGAGCGGTGGCGATCATCATTCCGGTGATCTTCTTCGCCGCCGGCGGTCCTGACCTGTTCGTCGAAGGTGCGAAGAACCTCACCCCCCAGCAGGGCGACTTCTTCTCCTCGGACGCCTTCTTCAACCAGGGTGCTCCGTACATCGCCGCGGTGCTCGCGTACGCGATCGGCAACCAGACCATCGCGCAGCGACTGTTCGCGGTCCGTGAGGACCTCATCAAGAAGACGTTCGTCACCGCGACGGTCGGCTACGGCGCGACCATCATCGGTGTCGGCATGCTGGGCGTCATCGCCCTGTACGCCGGTGTCGAGCCCATGGGCGGAGACGTCAACAACCTCATCCCGCAGATGGCGGCGACCTACCTGAGCCCGATCCTGATCTGCGTGTTCTTCGTCATGATCATCGGCTCGCTGTCCTCGACGGCGGATGCCGACATGACGGCGCTCTCGTCGATCATGATGGCCGACATCTACGGTCAGAACGTCGCCGGCAAGAAGAACGCCAACCCGAAGACGATGCTGCTGGTGGGACGCCTGACCATGGTCGGCGCGACAGCGGCGGCACTCGGTTTCGCCTCGATGCAATTCAACATCCTCGACCTGCTGGTGTTCGTCGGCGCGATGTGGGGCGCCCTGGTGTTCCCCGTCATCGCGAGCTTCTACTGGAACCGCGTCACCAACGTGGCCTTCAGTGTCGCCGTGGCCGCAGCCCTCGCCGCGTTCCTGCCGGTGCGCTTCGAGTGGGTCGACCTGTCCGGCGGCCTCGGCATCGCCAGCGACGTGCTGTCGGTGATCGGCGTCGGCGTCGTGCTCGGCCTGATGTCGTTCGGGTTCTTCGGCCTGCGGGTCGCCGTCATCGTCGGCGGGATCGCGACCGTGGCATCCGCTCCGTTCGGGATCGGATTCCTGCACACCTATCCGGTGCTGTCCGGATCGCTGGTCGCCTACGCGGTCAGCACGATCGTGTGCGTCGCGCTCACCATGCTCAACAAGGACAAGCGGTTCGACTTCTCGTTGATCAAGAAGCGCACCGGCGACTTCGACACCGCCGAGACCGAGATCATCTCTGACGCGGAGACCGCCGTGAACGACTCCGACGCCGCATACACCGGAAAGGAGCAGTGATGGAGACCCTGTTGCTGACCGCATACGTGCTGATGTGGCCGATCATCGTCATCGGCACCCTCACCGTGATCATCCGGGCGTTCGTCAAGGACGCCCGCGCAGCGAAGCGGGAAGGCCGTCAGATCATCTGATGACGATCCCATGGGCGGGCACCGGATGCTTCCGGTGCCCGCCCGTTTCACATCGGTGCGAGGATGATCTCTACGCCACCGGAAGGATCAGATCATGACCGCAGACCTGCTGACACCGACCAATCTTGCCGACCTGCAGGAGAAGCTGCTCGAGAAGGCCCGCGAATCGAACTCTCACCGTGCGGCACAGGGACTCTACGGCGGTCAGGGTGCCGTTCTGCGGCAGACCGCCATCGCCCTGCTGGAGGAGGCCGAGCTCACCGAGCACGAGACTCCCCCGGAGGCGACGATTCAGGTGCTGGGCGGACACCTTCGCCTGACCGGCCAGGGGCGCTCCTGGGAGCTCAGCGCTGGCGACTTCATGACCATACCGCCGGAGCGGCACGGTGTGCTGGCGCGAGAAGAGAGTGTCTTCCTGCTGACGGTGCGCCGCGCGATGTGAGCGGAAGCAATCCGCTCGGGCGCAGTTCGTACAGACTCGTTCGCGGGGGCTCAGTTCGAACCGGGACGCACCGACAGCTCGGTGATCTGCGCATCGCGAGGCAGATCCAGGGCCGTCACGATCGTGGTCGCTACCGACTCGGGATCGATGAAGCGGTCGGGAACGTATTCGGCACCCTCCTGCTGGTGCACGCGCTCCTGCATCGGCGTCGCCGTGCGCCCGGGGAAGATCGAGGTCACCCGGACGCCGTGTTCGGCCTCTTCGGCGCGCAGCGCATCGGCCAGCGCCTTGAGGCCATGCTTGGAGGCCCCATAGGCCCCCCACTCGGCATGGGCTCGGAGCCCGGCACCGGAGTTCACGAACAGCACCTGTCCGCGTGACATGCGCAGCAGCGGCAGCACGAGCCTGGTCAGCTCAGCCGGTGCCACCAGGTTCACGGCGATCTGCTGCTCCCACAGGGCCGACGGCAGATCGCCTACCCGCCCGAGGTCGACGACACCAGCGGCGTGCACGAGCGTGTCGATGCGATCCGGCAGCTGCTGTTTGGACAGTGCCCATGACAGTCGACCGGGCTGACCGAGGTCGCCGACGAGCGTGGATGCTCCGGGGAACCGCGCCGCGATCTCACGGGCGCGCCCGGCGTCTCGGGCGAGCAGCACGAGCTCATCCCCGCGGTCATGCAGCCGTTGGGCCAGTGCGGCGCCGATTCCGGACCCGGCGCCGGTGATCAGATGCACGGTCATCTCAGGACTGCTCGGCTGCCTCGGTGAGTTCGATCGGGATGACGGGGCAGTCCTTCCAGAGCCGTTCGAGCCCGTAATAGACCCGCTCCTCGCTGTGGAACACGTGCACGATCAGGTCGCCGAAGTCCATCAGCACCCAGCGCGCCTCGCCCCGCCCCTCACGGCGCACTCGCTTGTGGCCGGCGTCGATCAGCCGATCCTCGACCTCATCGGCGATCGCGGCGACGTTGCGCTCGCTGTTGCCAGTGACGATCAGGAAGACATCGACGAGGGGCAGCGGTTCAGAGACGTTCAGGGCGACGAGGTCTTCTCCGCCCTTCGCGACGGCCGCATCGGCGGCGATCTGCAGCATCGCTCCGGCGTTCTCCGGTGACTGCATCAGCCGAACACGTTCGTGGTGAAGGCGACGACCAGGGCCGCTGCGAGAGCCAGTGCGAGCCCGCCGGCCGTGATCGCGAGGATCATCATCAGCTTGTTGCCCTTCTCCGGGGCCGGAGGGCGGATCACTTCGCCGGCGGGTTTGATGGTGCTCACGGCAGAGCTGGCAGCGATCGGGGTCGGCGACGATGACGGCGGCAATTCCCCATCGATGAGCACCGAATCGATGTCCTTGCCATCAGTCGTGCCGTGCGCGTGCCCCTGAGAGCCCAGGCCGTGGGGAAGTTCGTAGCTGCCCGTGATCAGCAGCTCTCCGGTCGAGGCGACCGGTCCGGACAGCGACCCCTCCCCCGGGTGCGTGAAGATCAGTGTGTTCGGCGCACGGTGCGAACCGCCGGAGTCCGTGGTGATGAGCTCATCGAACGACGGCGTGAAGGCCGGAACCTCGGACTGTCGGCCCAGCAGCTGTGTTCCGAATGTGGGATTGACGATCGGACGCTCGCCGGTGGTCACGGCATCCGCGTCGGGATCCTCGTCCGCGGCTTGCTCT
>JBQDFB010000001.1:4757-49710 GCA_052085045.1 Microbacteriaceae bacterium
GTCGGGCTGCGCGGGCTCCGTGAGCGTCTCGTCGACAGCATCCGATTCTTCGACAGCATCCGATTCTTCGACAGCATCCGATTCTTCGGCGACGGGCTCAGCCGCCGGCTCGGCCACGGGAACCGAGGCCGTCCGGAGACGCTCCTGCTCGCGCACCTGTCGCCGGGTCAGCGGTGTCGCGGGGGCCGGGGTCTCGGCGACCGGTGCCGGCGGCACATCGCTCGGCTCTGCCGGGCGCACCGGCGGGGCGGCGGGAGCCTGGTCCTCCTGCTTCGCGGCGGCAGCTGCTTCGTCTTCTCCGATGACCGGCGTCGCGCCGGTGAGCCGGATCTCCCGCAACTGCTTGCGGGTCAGCGGCCGATCACCCGGCTGATCCGATGTACTCATGCCTTGCTCCGATACAGATGATGCTTCGCGATGTATTGAACGACTCCGTCGGGAACGAGGTACCAGACCGGCTGATCGTCCTGGACCCGCTCACGGCATGCCGTCGACGAGATCGACAGAGCCGGCACCTCGAGCTGGCTGACGTTGTCGCTCGGGAGGCCATCCGTACTCAGAACATGTCCTGGGCGTGAGACCGCGACGAAGTGAGCCAGCTCCCACAGTTCATCATGGTCCCTCCAACTGAGAATTTGCGCTACGGCGTCTGCCCCTGTGATGAAGAACAGCTCCGCGTCGGGGCGTTCTTGCTTCAGATCGCGCAGCGTGTCAATCGTATAAGTGGGCCCGTCGCGATTGATATCGACGCGGCTCACCGTGAACTGCGGGTTGGATGCCGTCGCGACGACCGTCATCAGATAGCGGTGCTCGCTCAGGGAGACGTTCGACTTCTGCCACGGGTGGCCCGTCGGAACGAAGACGACCTCGTCGAGATCGAAGGAGTGCGCGACTTCGCTCGCCGCGACCAGGTGCCCGTGGTGGATGGGATCGAACGTCCCGCCCATCACTCCGATCCGGGGGGCACGCGTGGTCGTCGTCTCCATATGGCTCAGTGGCCGTGCCCTGCCCCGTTGCCCTCGGCACCGTGCTTCTCGG
The DNA here is from genome assembly GCA_052085045.1 of Microbacteriaceae bacterium. Taxonomy (GTDB): domain Bacteria; phylum Actinomycetota; class Actinomycetes; order Actinomycetales; family Microbacteriaceae; genus Microbacterium. Next base: position 5,796 of record JBQDFB010000001.1, read on the forward strand.
CCCAGGCCTCGGCCTTGGCAGAGTGGCGATTCGCGACGTTGCGGTATGAGAACGTGACAAGCCCGAGAAGGGCGAACAGCCCGGCGGCGATGGCACCGAAGATCAAGGTCTCCAGCGCCACGTTTCCGTGGTGCTCCGTTTCAGCGGCAGCCATCGCCATCTGTGCGACGAGGTTCATCCTGTCTCCGTTTCGTGACCAGGTGCGAGAAGGGGCACCTTCATCTTATCGCTCACTCGCGGGTCTGACCCGAACCGCGCGCGAGCCACTTCGTGCTGGTGAGCTCCGCAAGCCCCATCGGGCCTCTGGCATGAAGTTTCTGCGTCGAAATCCCCACCTCGGCGCCGAAGCCGAACTCCGCGCCGTCCGTGAAGCGCGTCGATGCGTTGGCCATGACGACCGCAGAATCCACCTCGGCGAGGAAGCGGTCTGCATTGCGTGAATCCGTCGTCACGATCGAGTCGGTGTGGCCGGTGCTGTACCTGCGGATATGCGCCAGGGCATCGTCGAGGGTGTCGACGACCTTCATCGCGATGTCGAGGCTGAGGTACTCGGTCGCCCAGTCCTCCTCGGTCGCCGGGATGACGTTGCTCATGAGGCCGACGACCATGTCGTCGCCGTGGACCGCGACCCCCTCGCTCTGCAGGGCGCTCGCGACCAGCGGCACCAACCGCGGTGCGGCCTGCCGCAGCACGAGGACGGTCTCCGCGGCGTTGCACACGCTGGGACGCTGCACCTTGGCGTTGACGACGATGTCTCGCGCCCAGTCGTCCGGTGCGGACTCGTCGAGCACGATGTGCACGTTGCCGGCCCCCGTCTCGATCACGGGCACCGTCGATTCGGTCACGACGGTCTCGATGAGCGCCGCGCTGCCGCGCGGGACGAGCACGTCGATGAAACCACGGCCCTGCATGAGCGCCTTCGCGCCGTCGCGACCGAAATCGTCGACCGTCTGGATCGCCTCCGGCGTCACTCCGGCGCGCTCGAGCGCATCGCGCATCGTCTGCACCAGCACGGTGTTCGACTCACGCGCCGCGCTCCCGCCGCGCAGGACGACGGCGTTGCCGGATCGCAGAGCGAGGGCAGCGATGTCGACGGTCACGTTCGGACGCGCTTCGTAGATCGCGCCGACGACGCCGAACGGCACGCGGATCTGCTCGAGGCTCACGCCGTTCGGCATCCGGTGTCCGCCGATCACCTGACCCACCGGATCCGGGAGGGATGCGATCTGCCGCACCGCTGATGCCAGGGCGCCGACGCGCTTGTCGTCCAGGCGCAGCCGATCGATCAGTGCGTCGCCGATGCCGTCGGCGCGGCCGTTCTCGATGTCGCGCGCATTGGCCGCGATGATCGCCGCCGTGCCCTGCTCGATCGCCGCAGCGATGCCCTCCAGCGCGCGCGACTTGTCGTCGCTGGTGAGGCGGGCGACGGCACGCGAGGCCTCCTTGGCGCGCGCCAGACGATCCTGCGAGGTTTCGGTGGTCATCCGCTCAGCTTACGAGACGCCCGGGGCCGGAGAGCCCTCGATGACATCCGGCTCGAACCAGGTGCCGATGTCCGCACCGGCCAGTGCCCGCTCGACCAGATCAGCGCTGGTCACGAGGACTCCGATGCCGGATGCGGCCGCCAACCGTGCCGCCGAGACTTTCGTGGCCGCACCTCCGGTGCCGACGCTGTTGACGACCGTCGCACCGAACTCGAGCCCGCCGAGCTCCGCGCCCGCGGCGATGACGTCGATCGGCTCGGCCGCGGGGTCGGTCGGGGGCTTGGTGTACAGGCTCTCGACATCGCTGAGCAGCACCAGGGCGTCGGCCTGGATGAGCTGGGCGACGAGGGCTGCGAGCCGGTCGTTGTCGCCGAAGCGGATCTCCTGGGTCGCCACGGTGTCGTTCTCGTTCACGATCGGCACGATCCGCAGGCCGAGAAGCCGCTCCATGGCACGCTGCGCGTTGCTGCGCGAGGTCGAGTTCTCCAGGTCACCGGTGGTCAGCAGCACCTGTCCGGCGACGATCTGGAAAGGCCGCAGAGCCTCCTGGTACCGGTAGACGAGGACGTTCTGCCCGACGGCCGCCGCGGCCTGCTGAGTTGCGAGGTCATTGGGCCTGGCATCCAGATCGAGGAACGGGATGCCGGTGGCGATCGCCCCCGAAGAGACCAGCACGATCTCGCAGCCGCGCGCATGCGCGCTGGAGAGCGCATGGACGATCATCGGGATGCGCCACGAGGACTCTCCACTGATCGACGAGGACCCGACCTTGACGACGACGCGAGAAGCCGTTGCCAGATCGGCTCGGGTGCGCGCGGTCACGCGTCGTCCCCGTCGCGGTCCCGCCCCGCCGTGGCACGGCGCTTCTCGTCCTCCTCGGCGCGGTGAGCCGCCCGGGCATCCATCCGCTCGTAGTACTGCTCGCGGCGCTCGCCGGTCGTGCGGCGTGCGTTCGGCGCGAGCCTCGGGTCGGTGCCGCGCGGCGCGGTCATGATCTCGGCCGCCGAGCGCATGGACGGCTCCCAGTCGAAGATAAGCCCGTCGCCCTCGCCGATGACGACCGTCGCCCCCGGAGTCGCGCCCAGGCGGAACAGTTCGTCCTCGACGCCGAGGCGCTCCAGCCGGTCGGCGAGGTAGCCGACGGCCTCCTCGTTCTGGAAGTCGGTCTGGTGCACCCAGCGCACCGGCTTCTCGCCGAGAATGCGGTAGTAGGTGCCGTAAGAGCCGCCCTCGATGCGGATGCTGAAGGGCTTCCGCGATCCCTTGGGGCGGATGACGACGCGCTCGACGGGAACCTCGACGGCGGCCTCGGCGCGATGCTTCTCGACGATCTCGCCCAGTGCGAAGGTGAGCGGGCGCAATCCCTCGTGCGAGACCGTGGAGATGTCGAACACGCGGAACCCGCGCGCCTCCAGGTCGGGGCGGACGAGGTCGGCGAGATCCCGTGCCTCGGGAACGTCGATCTTGTTCAGAGCGATGAGCTGCGGACGCTCCAACAGGGGCGTCTGCCCCTCCGGAACCTCGTATGCGGCGAGCTCGGCGAGGATCACATCGAGATCGGAGATCGGGTCGCGGCCCGGCTCGAGGGTGGCGCAGTCGAGCACGTGAAGCAGGGCCGAGCAGCGCTCGACGTGGCGGAGAAACTCGAGCCCCAGCCCGCGGCCCTCGCTGGCACCCTCGATGAGGCCGGGCACATCGGCGACGGTGTACCGCGCATCGCCGGCCTGAACCACGCCGAGGTTCGGGTGCAGGGTCGTGAACGGGTACTCGGCGATCTTGGGGCGCGCCGCGGAGACGGCGGCGACGAGACTGGACTTGCCGGCAGACGGATACCCGACCAGGGCGACATCGGCGACGGTCTTCAGTTCGAGGACGACATCGCCCTCGAACCCGGGCGTGCCCAGGAGTGCGAACCCCGGAGCCTTGCGCTTCGGGCCGGCGAGGGCCGCGTTGCCCAGACCGCCGCGTCCGCCCTCGGCGACGACGAACTTCTCGCCCGGGGTGAGCATATCGATGAGCACGTCACCGTCCGTGCTCTTGACCACGGTGCCCACCGGAACCGGAAGTTCGAGGGTCTCGCCCTCATAGCCGGACCGATGGTCCCCCATGCCGAACCCACCATTGCCCGACGAGCGGTGCGGTGAGTGGTGGTACGAGAGCAGTGTGCCGGTCTGGGTGTCGGCGACGAGCACGATGTTCCCGCCGTCGCCGCCGTTGCCGCCGTCAGGGCCGCCGAGCGGTTTGAACTTCTCGCGGTGCACGGAGACACAGCCGTTGCCGCCTTTGCCGGCGCGCAGATGCAGCGTCACCGTGTCGACGAACGTGACCATGTGGAATCTCCCCGGATACACGGACGGGGCGGGCCGAAGCCCGCCCCGTCCGGATGTGTGGTGTGCTGCGACTACTGCGCAGCGGCGACGATGTTGACGACCTTGCGGCCACCCTTCGCACCGAACTCGACAGCGCCCGACTCAAGAGCGAACAGCGTGTCATCGCCACCGCGGCCGACGTTCGCGCCGGGGTGGAAGTGGGTGCCGCGCTGACGGACGATGATCTCGCCTGCGCTGACCTGCTGACCGCCGAAGCGCTTTACGCCAAGTCGCTGGGCGTTGGAGTCACGACCATTGCGGGTGGAGCTTGCGCCCTTTTTGTGTGCCATGTCCTGAGCCTCTTCTTGGTTACTTGATGCCGGTGATCTTGACGCGCGTGAGCTCCTGGCGGTGGCCCTGACGCTTCTTGTAGCCGGTCTTGTTCTTGTACTTCTGGATGACGATCTTCGGGCCGCGGAGGTTGCCGATGACCTCGGCGGTCACCGTGACCTTGGCCAGCTTGTCGGCGTCGGTGGTCACCGTGGCGCCGTCGACGAGGAGAACTGCGGGCAGCTCGATCTTCTCGCCCTGAGCAGCCTGAACACGGTCGAGCTGAACGATCGTGCCGACCTCGACCTTCTCCTGCCGCCCACCGGCGCGCACTACTGCGTAAACCACTTGATACCTGTTTCGTTGGGGAGCGGAAAGCTCCGGAAATCTCACGGGAAGACTGTGCCTGCGTTCGTCTCAGGTCAGACGGGTGCGAGCGCAAGGCAACGACCCGTCGCCCTCTGGGGACGACTCAGCTCGCGCACCAAGGGACTACTTTACCGGATCGGGCACGCTCTCGCAAAGCGACCCTGTCCGTGTCGCGCGGCCGTAGGATCACGGAGTGACCGTTCTGATCGACGACCCCATCTGGCCTGCACATGGACGCCTCTGGGCCCACCTGGTCAGCGACAGCAGCCTGGACGAGCTGCACGCTTTCGCCCGTCGCAACGACCTGCCCCCGCGGTCATTCGATCGCGACCACTACGACGTGCCCGAAGAGGCCCGCGCACGGCTCATCGCCGCCGGGGCCCACCCCGTCAGCGGCAAGGAGCTGGTGCGCCGCCTGATCGGGTCAGGACTCCGCGTCACCGCCCGCGACCGGCGCGGATGAGGCGTTCACCGACACCGGCGTACCGGTGAGTGCCGCCGTCGTCACACGGCGACGGTTGCGTCCCTCACCGGGAGCCTTCGGTTCGGGCAGGGCATCGAGCACCGAGTCGAGCAGCTGCTCAGCCTCGGTCTTCGGCGCAGCGGCACGGTCGGCTCCGCGCTTGCGGCGCGGCTTCTTGGGGCGCTCCTGCGCCGCAGGCTGCTCAGGTTCCGCAGCCGCGGGCACATCGACGACGGGCTCGCTCGTCGGGGCGAGCGTGGATGCTGCGATCTGCGCGAGCGCAGACTTGGCACCTTCGGGGATGCTGTGCGCCACCGCACTGTTCTGCTGCGCGTTCTGATTCTGCTGCCCGCCACCGCGCTGACGGCGGTTGTTCGACGGGCCGCCCGAGCCCGAGCGGTGCTTGACGACGGGGTCGTGGTGGACGATGACCCCGCGGCCGGCGCAGACCTCGCACGCCTCGCTGAAGGTCTCCAGAAGACCGAGCCCGAGCTTCTTGCGGGTCATCTGCACGAGGCCCAGCGACGTCACCTCGGCGACCTGGTGCTTCGTGCGGTCGCGGCTCAGGCACTCAATGAGTCGGCGCAGCACGAGGTCACGGTTGGACTCGAGCACCATGTCGATGAAGTCGACGACGATGATGCCGCCGATGTCGCGCAGCCGCAGCTGACGGACGATCTCTTCGGCCGCCTCGAGGTTGTTCTTGGTGACGGTCTCTTCGAGGTTGCCGCCCGAGCCGACGAACTTACCGGTGTTGACGTCGACGACGGTCATCGCCTCGGTGCGGTCGATGACGAGTGATCCACCGGAGGGCAGCCAGACCTTGCGGTCGAGGGCCTTCTCGATCTGCTCGGTGATGCGGAACGCGTCGAACGGATCGGTGTCGTCCTCGTACGCCTCGACGCGCTCGAGCAGGTCGGGCGCGACGCTCTCGAGGTACGCGCGGATGGTCCGATGCGATTCCTCGCCCTGGATGAGCATCTTCGTGAAGTCTTCGTTGAAGACGTCGCGGACGATCTTGACCAGCAGGTCCGGCTCCGCATGCAGCAGGGCAGGAGCCTGCTGACTCTCGACGTTCTTCTGGATGTGCTCCCACTGGGAGGTCAGCCGCTGGACATCGCGGGTCAACTGATCTTCGGTGGCGCCCTCTGCAGCCGTGCGGACGATGACGCCGCTGGACTCAGGCAGCACCTCCTTGAGGATGCGCTTCAGGCGGGCACGCTCGTTGTCGGGGAGCTTGCGGCTGATGCCGTTCATCGAACCGCCGGGCACGTACACGAGGTAGCGGCCGGGCAGCGATATCTGGCTGGTGAGACGGGCGCCCTTGTGTCCGACGGGATCCTTGGTCACCTGCACGAGCACGCGGTCGCCGGGCTTGAGCGCGAGCTCGATGCGGCGGGGCTGGTTGCCCGTTTCGACACCACTCCAGTCGACTTCACCGGAGTACAGCACGGCATTGCGTCCACGGCCGATGTCGACGAACGCGGCCTCCATGCTCGGCAGCACGTTCTGCACGCGACCGAGGTAGACGTTGCCGATGAGCGACGCGTCCTGGTTACGAGCGACGTAGTGCTCAACGAGCACAGCGTCTTCGAGGACGCCGATCTGCGTGCGGCCGTTCTTGGAGCGGACGACCATCTTGCGGTCGACGGACTCGCGACGTGCGAGGAACTCCGCCTCAGTCACGACCGGACGACGGCGTCCGGCATCACGACCGTCACGGCGGCGCTGCTTCTTCGCCTCGAGGCGCGTGGATCCCTTGATCGCCTTCGGCTCGGTGATGTACTCGACGGCGCGCTGACGCTGCCGCGGCTCATCGCGCTGGTCGCCTGCATCGCTGCCGCTGCCACCACCACGACGGCGGCGGCCGCGACGGCCCGAGGGCGAGTCGTCGTCGTGGTCGCGCGAGGTGTCGCGCTCGCGACCCGGGCGTGCAGGCAGCGGCGTGATCTCCGGCGCGTAGAAACTCAGCTGGGTCGACACCCGCGAGACGAACACCTCGGGGATGAGGCCGAGGCTCACCGCGGTCAGCGGCTCCGGCTCAGCGGGCTTCTCGGGCTGGGCTGGCGCCTCAGCATCCGTCTGGGCGTCGGCGTTCTCCGGCGTATCCGGTACTAGCGGAGCCGTTCCGTTCTCGTCGAGGGTAGGGGTGTTGTTGTCATTCGTCTCATCGGCCATCTCTGGCGTACTCCCTGCGCGGACACTGAGTGCCGCGAAATCTCGTGCGGCACCGTCCGGTGCCGCGAACTCACTCGGTGTGCGACCGGCTCTTGGCTCTGATCGCGAGGGGCATGGGGCCCCGAAGTCTGCGTCGATGCCTTCCGCGGTCACGCCGCGTGGAGCATCACAGGTCATTATCGCACCATGTTGCCGAGTTCGTGGCATCGCAGCATCCATCGCGCTGTTCGAGCGGTCCTCTCACGCCCGATCCATAGCGGACGCTGAGATAATCCTCCTATGAGCGAGCAGCGCACCCGCCCCGTCGTCTATGCCGTCTGGCTGATCGTCGCCGGGGTGATCGGATGGTGGGCGGCGTTCGAGCTGACAGTCGAGAAGTTCGTGCTGCTCGCCGATCCCGACGCATCCCTCAGCTGCGATCTGAGCTCTTTCATCCAGTGCGGAAAGAACCTCGACTCCTGGCAGGGCTCGGTGTTCGGCTTCCCCAATCCGCTCCTCGGCATCGCCGGGTGGATGGCGCCGATCATCGTGGGCGTCGCCGTGCTCGCAGGCGCCCGTTTCCCCCGCTGGTTCTGGGCGACGTTCGGCGCCGGCATCCTGTTCGCATTCGTGTTCGTCTGCTGGCTGATCGGGCAGAGCATCTACGACCTCGTCGTGCTGTGCCCGTGGTGCATGACGACCTGGGCCGTCACGATCCCCACCTTCTTCGCCACCGTCGTCCATCTGTTCCGCAACGGAACCTTCAGCAGCTCGGAGAAGGTGCAGGAACGCGCCGGACGCCTGATGGCCTGGGTGCCGCTGGCGACCATCGTGGCCTACGCGATCATCATCGCGATGGCACAGCTGAAGGGGATCGACTTCCTCGGCGAGATAACGGGCCTGATCTTCTGACGCTGAGGGTTTCGACTCGCTGCGTCAGAACCAGATGCCCAGCTCGCGCTGGGCCGACTCGGTGCTGTCCGAGCCGTGCACGAGGTTCTGCTGCACGGCCAGGCCCCAGTCACGGCCGAGATCGCCGCGGATCGTGCCGGGTGCCGCGCTGGTCGGGTCGGTGGTGCCGGCCAGCGACCGGAAGCCCTCGATGACGCGGTTTCCGGCGAGACGGATCGCCACGGACGGTCCCGACATCATGAACTCGAGCAGCGGCTCGTAGAACGGCTTGCCCTCGTGTTCGGCATAGTGGGCAGCCAGCAGGTCGCGGTCGGGCTCGACGAGACGGATGTCGACGAGCGCGTAGCCCTTCGCCTCGATGCGGGCGAGGATGCTGCCGGTGAGGCCGCGGGCGACGCCGTCGGGCTTGACGAGGACGAGGGTTTCTTCAGTGGCCATGTCAGTCGCTCTCTGTGTGGGGGTCGGTGTCTTCGAAGTTCGTTGTGGCAGCGGCACGGGCTCGTGCGTCCAGCCGGGCCCCCATGATCGTCGCATACGCCCACATGCCTCCGAAAACCAGGACGACGAGGATAATCGCGGGAACGAAGATGGCGGACACGGCGACGACGGCCTGCAGCACCCACCCGGCCGGGATCGCCCAGGGCTTGGTGACCATGCCGGCGACGGCGACCATCGCGACCGCTACGATGAGCGCGCCGACGATCGCCCACCACTGCGGGATGCTCTCGGGGAGCGTCTTCAGGCCGAAGATCGTGAGCCCGGCGAGCAGCACGACGATCGCCTCGAAGCCGAGCACGATCGGAGCAAGCTTCTGCACGAGGGTGCGCGGCGGGCGCGCGTGACGCGGCGCGGCGTCGCTCATGCGCGCCACCCCGACTTCCAGTCCTCCTCCTCCGCGAGGGCGATCGCCTCCCCGGCGAGGACGACGGACCCGGCGATCACGACGGCCCGGCGATCGGACGACGCGGCCCATTCGCGCGCGGCATCCGCGGCATCCGCCAGCGACGGGTGCACCGTCGCGCGGAAACCTGCGTTCTCGACCAGGCCGGCGATCTGATCCGCGTCGCTGGCGCGCTGGGACTCCGGCGCCGTGGCGAACACGTGCGCCGCAGCCGGGGCGAGTTCGCCGACGATGCCCGCGGCATCCTTGTCGGCGAGGACGCCGAGCACGAGACCCCACTCGTCGAAGTCGAAGCTGTCGTCCAGCGATTGCGCCAGCGCCTTCGCACCGTGCGGGTTGTGTGCGGCATCGACGATCACCGTCGGAGCGACGCCCAGCAGCTGCAGCCGCCCGGGCGAGGTCGATCCCTGCAGCCCTTCGGTGACGATGTCGTCGGCGATGCGCTGAGAACCCGCGCCGATCAATGACTCGACGGCGGCGACTGCGAGGGCGGCGTTGTGCCCCTGGTGCGCGCCGTAGAGGGGCAGGTACTCCTCGACGTAGGAGCCGGCGATCCCGCGGACCGTCAGCAGCTGTCCGCCGACGGCGAGCTTCTGGTCGGCGAGGCCGAACTCCTCCCCCTCGAACGCGATCGTGGCGTTCTTCTCCGCGGCGACGCGGCGCAGGACGTCTGCGGCGTCTGCGGGCTGCTCTGCCGAGACGACGGCAGCGCCCTCCTTGATGATGCCGGCCTTCACCTCGGCGATCTTGGCGATCGTGTCGCCCAGGCGGTCGGCGTGGTCGATGGCGATCGGCGTGAACACCGCGACGTCGCCGTCGGCGGTGTTCGTGGAGTCCCAGGAGCCGCCCATGCCGACCTCGAGCACGAGCACGTCGACCGGGGCATCGGATGCTGCGACGAACGCGAGCACGGTGAGCAGCTCGAAGAACGTCAGCGGTGCGTCGCCCGCGGCCTCCAGCTCAGCATCCACGATTCCCGCGAACGGCTCGATCTCGTCCCAGGCCTCGGCGATCGCGGCATCCGCGATGGGCTCGCCGTCGATCAGGATGCGCTCGGTGAAGCGCTCCAGATGCGGGCTCGTGAACATGCCGGTGCGCAGACCGTGCGCGCGCAGCAGGCTTTCGATGATGCGCGCCGTCGAGGTCTTGCCGTTGGTGCCCGAGAGATGGATGACGCGGTACGTGCGCTGCGGGTCGTCGAGCAGTTCGAGGATGCGTGCGGTGCGCTCCTTGCGGGGCTGCACCCACCGCTCCCCTGCCCGCTCGAGCAGGCTCTCGTAGACGGCGTCGGCGCGTTCGCGGTCAGACATTCGTCGCTCCTCCGATGTTCGTGTCGATCGTCACGACGATGGGCTCCTTGCTCGAGCCGATCGCCGTCGCTCCGCTGCGGTGCACGCCGTCGCCGGGGCTCGTGACGCTCTGCACGAGCTCATCCATGCCGCCGGTGGCATGGACGGCCAACGCGATGGCCAGTGTCTCCCCCGCGATGAGCTCCGTGTGGCTCTGCAGCGCCTCGGCGTTCTCCGGAGAGACGTTCAGCGCCAGCACGATGCGGTCGCTGACGTCGAGGTCAGCATTCTTGCGTGCCTCCTGCACGACGCGGATGGCGTCGCGGGCCATCCCCTCGGCCTCGAGCTCGGGGGTGGTCTGGGTGTCGAGCAGGACGAATCCGCCGGTGGGGACGATCGCGAGCGCCTCCCCCTCTGGTCGCCCGGCGGTCTCGAGCACGAGATCGTACTCGTGGGGCTCCAGCGCGATGCCGTCGATGACGACCACGCCGGCTTGTTCCTCCCAGATCCCCGCCCTGGCGCCGGCGATCACGTGCTGCACCTGCTTGCCCAGACGCGGACCCGCGGCGCGAGCGTTGACGCTGAGGCGGTGGCTGATCCCGTACTCGGCGGCGGCCGTATCGGTCAGCGGCACGAGCTCGACCGACTTCACATTGAGTTCGTCGCGCAAGATGTCTTCGAACTGGCCGAGCTGCGCCGCCAGCGGAGAGACGACCGTGAAGCGGGCAAGCGGCAGGCGCACGCGCAGCTTCTCCTTCTTGCGCAGGGCGTTGCCGACGCTGGAGAGCTCGCGAACGGCATCCATCGCATCGCGGATGTCGCTGGCTGTCGGGAAGGCATCGGCATCCGGCCAGTCGGTCAGATGCACGCTGCGCCCGCCGGTGAGCCCCTGCCAGATGCGCTCGCTGACGAGCGGCACGAGGGGGGCGGCGACGCGGGTCAGCGTCTCGAGCACGGTGTAGAGCGTGTCGAATGCATCGGTCGCGCCCTCGGCAGAAGCATCTGCGCCCATCCAGAAGCGGTCGCGCGAGCGGCGGATGTACCAGTTCGTCAGCACCTCGGCGAAGTCGCGCAGGCGCGCGGCCGCCGTCGTCGAGTCGAGTCCTTCGAGATCGGCGGCCACATCGCGCACGAGCTCGCCCAGGCGCGACAGGATGTACCGGTCGAGCACGTCCGTCGAGTCGGTGCGCCACTTCGCCTCGTAGCCGTCACCGGATGCGTTGGCGTAGGTGGCGAAGAAGTACCACGAGCTCCACAGCGGCAGCAGGAACTCGCGGACACCGGCGCGGATGCCCTCCTCGGTGACGGCGAGGTTGCCGCCGCGCAGCACCGAGCTCGACATGAGGAACCAGCGCATCGCGTCGGAGCCGTCGCGCTCCAGCACCTCGGACACATCGGGGTAGTTCCGCAAGGACTTCGACATCTTGTAGCCGTCGTTGCCGAGCACGATGCCGTGGCAGCTGACGCCCGTGAACGCCGGGCGGTCGAACAGCGCCGTCGAGAGCACGTGCATGACGTAGAACCAGCCGCGGGTCTGGCCGATGTACTCGACGATGAAGTCTGCCGGCGAGTGCGAGTCGAACCATTCCTGGTTCTCGAACGGATAGTGCACCTGGGCGTACGGCATCGAACCCGAGTCGAACCAGACGTCGAAGACGTCCTCGATGCGGCGCATCGTGCTCTTACCCGTGGGGTCGTCGGGGTTCGGGCGCGTCAGGTCATCGATGTACGGGCGGTGCAGATCGATCTCGCCCTGCGGATTGCGCGGCAGCGTGCCGAAGTCGCGTTCGAGATCCTCGAGCGAACCGTAGGCGTCGACGCGCGGGTACTCGGGGTCATCGCTCTTCCAGATCGGGATGGGCGAACCCCAGTACCGGTTGCGGCTGATCGACCAGTCGCGGGCACCCTCGAGCCACTTGCCGAACTGCCCCTCCTTGACGTTCTCGGGCACCCAGGTGATCTGCTCGTTGTTCGCGAGCATCTTGTCCTTGATGTCGGTGACGCGGATGAACCAGCTCGACACGGCCTTGTAGATCAGGGGGTTCCGGCAGCGCCAGCAGTGCGGGTACGAGTGCACGTAGCTCTGCTCGCGCAGCATCCGGCCGTTCTCCTTGAGGAGGCGAATCAGCGGACGGTTCGCGTCCATCCACAGTTCGCCGGCGACATCCGTGACGTTGGAGAGGAACCTGCCGCCGTCGTCGACCGAGAGGATCGTCGGGATGCCGGCCGCACCGGTCACGCGCTGGTCGTCCTCACCGTAGGCCGGGGCCTGGTGGACGATGCCGGTGCCGTCGGTGGTGGTGACGTAGTCGTCGACGAGGATGCGCCAGGCGCTCTCGGTGCCCCACGTCTCAGCATCCGCGTAGTAGTCGAACAGGCGGTCGTACGTGACGTCTTCGAGGTCGGCTCCGCGGTGGGATGCCGAGACGGCGGCGAGCGCGTCGTCAGCCGTCTCGTAACCGAGGTCCTTGGCGTAGCCGCCGACGAGGTCGCGGGCGAGCAGGTAGCGGTGCGCAGCGCTCTCGGTGATGTCGTCGCCCGCCAGGATGTCGGCTGCGCCGTTCGGGCCCGCGGGAACCACGACGTATTCGATGTCGGGGCCGACGACGAGGGCGAGGTTGGTGGGGAGGGTCCAGGGCGTGGTCGTCCAGGCGAGGGCACGGACGGCGGTCAGACCGAGGGACTCCGCTTTGGCCCCGGTCAGCGGGAATGTGACGGTGACCGACGGGTCCTGGCGCTCCTGGTACACGTCGTCGTCCATGCGCAGCTCGTGGGCGCTCAGCGGCGTCTCATCGCGCCAGCAATACGGCAGCACGCGGTAGCCCTCGTAGGCGAGGCCCTTCTCGTACAGGGTCTTGAAGGCCCACAGCACGCTCTCCATGTAGCCGAGGTCGAGCGTCTTGTAACCACGGTCGAAGTCGACCCAGCGGGCCTGGCGGGTGACGTAGTCCTTCCAGTCCTCGGTGTAGGCGAGGACGGAGTCGCGGGCCTTGCCGTTGAAGACATCGATGCCCATGTCTTCGATCTCGCTCTTCTCGGTGATGCCGAGCTGCTTCATCGCCTCGAGCTCAGCAGGAAGACCGTGCGTGTCCCAGCCGAAGACGCGGTCGACCTTCTTGCCGCGCATGGTCTGGAAGCGCGGGAACAGATCCTTGGCGTACCCGGTGAGCAGGTGGCCGTAGTGCGGCAGACCGTTGGCGAACGGCGGGCCGTCGTAGAAGACCCATTCGTCTGCGCCCTCGCGCTGCGCGATCGACGCCCGGAAGGTGTCATCGCTCTTCCAGAACTCAAGGGTCTCGCGCTCGATCTCGGGGAACCGCGGGCTGGCGGCGGGACCGAAGGCGGAGGAGTTGCGGGGGTAGGTCATCTGTAGCTCGCAGTGTCGTGGGCGGATGCTGCTTGCGAGGACGATCCTCTGTCGTGCTTCAGGACCGCGGTACCACCTCGCGTGCTGCACCTCGCGGCGCTGCCACTCTCACTGCGGCGATGACGGGCCTGCCCCGCTCGGTTCTACTGGGTCTGGCGACCGTTCTTCCGAGAGCTCCCCGGTGATGGCCGGATCAAAGCTGGTGCTCCCAGTGTACGCGGCATCCGCGCCCTGGCGCTTCGCTTGCTCAACGGCCCACGAAACGCACCCGCGGCTTCGACTCGCTTCGCTCACTCAACCCGTTTCGTCGCGGTCGCTGCGCTCCCTTGCTCAACGCCCCACAGGGGCAAGGCCAAAGTTCCAACCCACGGGGGCAAGGCCAAGATTTCAGCCCCACGGGGACAAGGCCAAAGTTCCAACCCCACGGGACGTTGAGCGAGCCGCAGGCGAGACGAAACGCGGTGAGCGAGGAGCGCAGCGACGAGTCGAAGCGATAACGGCTGCCGCTGCAACGCCCCGCAGGATGCAAGACGTTCACGCGCGGTGGTATCCGTGAAGGTCATCCTGGACGCTATTGATCCAGATCTCGTCTCCTCCATCGGGATCGGGGATACGGATCGTCCGCGCGAAAGCTTCATCGACGACGGATGCCGCGAACCCGGCATCCTGCAACCGGGCAGCGAGCGCATCCAGATCGCCGCGCGCCTCGAAGGACAGCCCGATCCCGGCCTCACCCTCGTGCAGTCCGACCGATCCGCCGTCGCCGAGCATCTCGACCCACCCGCCGCGGTCGGAGGCGATGCCGCCGCGTAATCCGAGCGCCTCAAGGATCGCCCGCGGTTCCGCCAGGTCGGCCTGGAACCAGATCGGCTGCACGGCGATGTCACCTACACCGCCCTGCGCCGCACCCTCGGACACCGAGATCGCGATGCCGGATGATGCCCTCGCGACGAGCATCTCGCCCACACCCTCCATCGACTGACGCTCGAGCGCGAACGATGAGAGAGCGGATGCCGCGGCATCCAGATCCTCGACCAGAAGGTGAATGTCGATCGTGCCGGGGCGATGCTCGGCGGTCGCGCAGTGCACGGCCAGCACGCCATCGGCGTGGAACTCCGCCCACTCCAGCAACGGCGCGAACGGCGGCACGAAACCGAGCGCCTCGGCGAGCGTCCACCAGCGCTCGGGCTGCCCGGTGTAAAGAATCTGCTGAACGACCGTCATGATCTCTCCTCCAGGTATCCGCGCAGAGCCTTCTCCACGAGCGCTGACAGACTCGTTGCCTCGTCGATCGCCTGGTGCTTCACGCTGCGCACGAGGTCCGGCGGCAGGTAGACGTTGAACTGCACCTTCGCGGCGGCGGGGTCATTTGCTTGCATGCTAGCACCATAGCACACGGCTGGTGTGACGGCTTCGTCTCGCTTCGCTCACTCACCCCGTTTCGACTCGCTCCGCTCGCTCAACGACCCACGAAACTCACCCCGCGGGGCGTTGAGCGAGCCGCAGGCGAGACGAAACGCGTTGAGCGCGGAGCGCAGCGACGAGTCGAAACGAACTCGTATCAGGGGTCGACGAGGAGGTCGGCGAGCGCGCCCAGCGCGGCAGCGCCGGTGAGCTCGCCCGCCACGAGCGGCACCTCGAGCACGGGCACCCCGGGCACGGCCGTCCGCACCGCGCCCAGGTGTCGGTCCTCCATCTGGCGCCGTGCCTGCAGCAGTTCACCGGCATCCGCGGGTGACCTGCGATTCGCGACCAATGCCGAGACCGTCACGTGCATGCCGTTCAGCGACTCGACCACCTCAAGCGTCTCGGCGACCGGCAGCGCTTCGGCGGTGAATACGACGACGAAACCGCAGGTCTCGGCATCCGTGATCGCATGCTGAAGCCGGTCGAAGCGCTCACGGCGTCGCAGCAGCGTGCGCCGAAGCTCCGCCTCACTCGACGACGCCTGGTCGCCCTTCCCCGTCAGTCCGCGCATCGCGGCTGAGAACCGCTCCGACCGATCGCGGTTGCGCAGCAGGGTGTCCGTCCACCCGGCAAGCTGCCCCGGCAGCGCCAGCAGGCGCAGCGTGTGCCCCGAGGGCGCGGTGTCGAAGATGACGAGGTCGTACTCCTGCTCGGCGAGTTCTGCCGCCTCGGCGATGCGTTCCAGTACGGCAGATTCGTGGCTGCCCGGCGCGAGACGCGCGCGCTCGAGGTGCTCCCGCGCCTGGGCGTGCTGGCGCTCGGGCAGCATCTGGATCATCGTCTGCTCGACCGCGGCCAGGTGCCGCGTGATCGTCCGCTCCGGGTCGATCTCCATCCCGTCGACGAAACCGCCGTCCGAGCCGTCGGCCAGCCGCACCGGTTCGTCGCCGACGTCGCGCTGCCACAGGTGTCCGAGGTTGTGCGCCGGGTCGGTCGACACGACCAGCACCCGCCCGCCCTGGCGTGCTCGTGCGAGTGCCGTCGCGGATGCGAGCGAAGTCTTCCCCACCCCGCCCTTGCCTCCCACGAACAGGATGCGCCGGCGCTCGTCCGTCAGCAGCACGAGATCTGATCCAGTGGCGAGCGCGGCATCCCCATCCGCCGGTGCCAGGCGTGGAAGTCCTCAGCGAGCATGGGTATCAACTCTGCGCTGTAGTAGGCGGCAGGGTCCGGCACACCGAGCGCCTCGCCGAGCACGACGAGGGTGAACAGGTCGTCCTCATCGCGCCGCTCGCGGGCCAGCGCCTGTCGGTACGGGCCGGCGTAGTACTCGGTCAGCCCGTCCCGGAAAGCGGCCCAGCGCTCCGAGAAGCGCCGGGCCGCCGTGCGGTGCATCACCGATCAGACCTCCTCGCGGACCGCCTGGATGCTGGCATCCTGATCCTCGGGCTCCGCCGGATCGTTCGCCGCCTTGCGCATGGCGATCACCGCCTCGACCGCCACCCAGATGCTCGCCACGATGATGATCGTGTCGAGCACGAACAGCAGCCAGTCCGGTTGGGTCGGGTCCGCGAACGAGAGAAGCTGCTCGATCGCGGCCCAGAACGACATCACGAACACGAAGATCAGCGGCAGCAGCGCCGGCAGCGCATTGCGCCGCTTTCGGATCAGCATCACCGCGAGTATCGAAAGAGTCAGCGCAGCCATGAGCTGGTTCGTCGTACCGAACAGCGGCCAGATTCGCAGGCCCCCGTCTCCGCCGAGTCCCTGCGAGAACGTCAGTCCGAGCCCGACGACGACCACGACCAGGGTCGCCGGAACCTTGGAGATCTTGATGTGCATCGCATCGCCGATCTCCTGCACCACGAACCGCAGCAATCGCATTCCGGTGTCCATGGTCGTCGCGGCGAACAGCACAGCCATGGTCGCGAGGACCGTGGCGCTGAGGGATGCCGGGAGCCCGAGACCGTTCTCCATGAGCATCCCGCCGCCCTGCACGAACGCGCCGACACCGCCAGCGCCGAACGAGCTGTAGACCTCTTCCCACTCGGCGACGGTGCGGAACCCGCCGATGACGGCGAGGATCGTGCCGAGCGACAGCAGGCCCTCACCGACAGCACCGAAGTAGCCGACGAAGCGTGCGTCGGTCTCCTTGTCGAGCTGCTTCGAGCTCGTGCCCGAAGAGACCATGCCGTGGAAGCCCGAGATGGCACCGCATGCGATGGTGACGAACAGCAAGGGGATCATGCTCGGTGTGCCCTCGGGCAGAGACATGTTCACCATCGGGGCGACGATCTCCGGCTTGTCCGCGGCGAACAGCGTGCCGATCAGCACCGCGCCGTACAGCAGCGCGAGACCGACGAACAGTTGCACACCGTTGATGTAGTCGCGCGGCTGCAGCAGCACCCAGACCGGAAGCAGCGAGGCGATCGCCCCGTAGATGAACAGGGCGAGGATCCAGAACGTCGCCGGCCCCATGCCGAGGAAGTCATCCGGCAGCACGACGGGAACCTGGTCACCCAGCACGATCAGCGAGTACAGCGCAGCGACACCGACGATCGTCACCGGGATCAGCGGCAGCCGCAGCCGGTAGACAGCGACGCCGACGAGCAGCGCGACGATGATCGCACCCCAGGTGGGGATGACGGCGCTGGGCGTGCTGATCAGCAGATCCTTGATGACGACGGCGAAAGCGGCGATCACCATGAGCAGCAGCAGGAAGATCACGACGAGGAACAGGTTCGCGCCGCGTTTGCCGATGTAGCGGGCCGACAGCGCACCGATCGATCGTCCCTTGTTGCGCGTGGAGGCCCACAGCGCGCCGAAGTCGTGCATACCCGCGAAGAACACCGTGCCGAGCGTGACCCAGAGGAAGGCGGGCAGCCAGCCCCAGATCACGGCGATCGCCGGCCCCACGATCGGTGCGGCTCCCGCGACGGATGTGAAGTGGTGACCCCACAGGATGTATTTGTTCGTCGGCATGTAGTCGACGCCGTCTTTCAGCTCATGCGACGGGGTCTTGAATCCCGCGTCGAGCTTGTAGACGCGCTTGGCCAGGTATCTCGAGTAAACGAAATAGCCGAAGGCGAACAACGCCAAGCCGATGAACATCAACAGGACAGGACTCATGGTGGTGTTTCCTCTCTCAAAACGACAGCGTCGTCGCCCCCTGGTGCCCACCGTAGCAAAGCTGAGAATCACCTGAAAGGAGGCCGGGCCGGCCTGTCGGAATCACACGCGGGATGCTGCGAGGAGCTCCTGTGTGAACGGATGCTGCGGAGCAGCGAACACGGCCGCGACGGGCCCCTGCTCCACGATGATGCCGTCCTGCATGACGAGCACATCGTCCGATACGGCGGCGACCACGTCGAGGTCGTGCGAGACGAAGATCATGGTGAGTTCGCGCTCGTGCTGGAGACGTCCGAGCAGCGCCAGCACCTTCTCGCGCACAGACGGGTCGAGCGCCGAGACGGGCTCGTCGAGCACGAGCACGTCGGGCTCAGCGGCGAGCGCGCGGGCTATCGCAGCGCGCTGACGCTGCCCTCCGGAAAGTCGCGACGGGCGCCGCCTCGCCAGTTCCGGTGCGAGCCCCACCTCGGCCAGCAGGGCGTCGACACGCGCAGTTCTGGCCCGACGCGGCACCCCTCCTGCAGCGAGCGCCTCGCGCAGCGATCGTCCGACCGTCCAACGGGGGTCGAAGGCGCCGAGCGGGTTCTGGTGCACCAGCTGCACCCGGTGCTCGCCGTTCCATCGGATGTCACCGGAGTCGGGCTGCTCCACCCCGACGATCATGCGGGCGAGGGTGGTCTTGCCGGATCCCGACTCCCCCACGATCCCCAGCGTCTGCCCCTGCAGCAGCGTGAATGAGGCATCCGTGACGGCCGGGACGCCGGAGAACACCTTCGACACCTCGACCGCGGTGAGCACAGCATCCCCCAGTCCGAAGCGATCCTCACGGGGCTCATGCTCGGTCGCGGCGACCAGTTCGCGCGTGTACGGCTCGGCCGGGGCATCCAGCACCTCGGTCACCGCACCCTGCTCGATCACGCGCCCGGCGCGCATCACCAGCACCCGGTCGGCCACCCGACGTACCGCCGCGAAGTCGTGGCTGATGAAGACGACGGCGGTGCCGGCCTCTGCGATCTCACGCAGCAGCGCCAGTACGTGTGCCTGCACCGTGGCATCCAGCGCGGTCGTCGGTTCGTCCGCGACGAGCACGGCCGGTTCCCCCGCCAGCGCCGACGCGATCAGCGCGCGCTGGCGCAGCCCTCCCGAGAGCTCGTGCGGATACTGCCCGGCGCGAACGGAGGGCGACGGCATCGCAACGGACTCGAGCAACTCGAGCGCACGCGCCCGACGCTCGGCCCGCGACAGTTCCGTATGGATCGCCAGAGGCTCGGCGACTTCTGCTCCGATCCGCCGCAGCGGATCCAGCGACACCAGGGCGTCCTGCGACACGAGGCCGATGCGATCGCCGCGAACACCGCGCCACTGGCCCTCCGAGAAGCGGCGCGCATCGACCCCGTCGACGCTCAGCGCGGTCGCCGAAACGTGGGCGCCGTCGGGTGCGAGTCCCAGCAGCGCCGACGCCGTCAGAGACTTCCCCGCCCCGGATTCGCCGACGATCGCCACGCACTCCCCCGGCGTCACCGCGAACGACACTCCGTCGACGAGCACGCGCCCGGCGATGATGATCGAGAGGTCCTGCACGTGCAGCGCCGTCATGAATCCCGCCCTTCCGCCCGGGCACGCAGCGTCCGCCCCACGATCGTCGCCGAGATGACCGTGAGGGTGATGGCGATGCCCGGGAACACCGCGATCCACCAGGCGGAGCCGAGCACGTTGCGCCCGCCGGCAAGCATGAGCCCCCACTCCGGTACGGGTTCGGTCGGCCCGAGGCCGAGGAAGCTGAGCCCCGCGATGGCGAGGATGCTGGAACCGATCCCGATCGTCGCCAGAACGCTCAGTGACCCGAGCACGCCCGGGATCACGTGCCTGCTGAATGCCTGCGCGGGCGGCACCCCGAGGATGCGCGCCGCTTCGACGTGCTCGGCGAGTGCGAGCGTCCGGGTCTGCACTCGGGCGAGCCGGACGTACACGGGCACGGCGGCGATCGTGACGGCGATGGCGACATTGACGGGCCCGGGCCCGAGGATCGCGACGACGACGAGTGCGACGAGGAACTCCGGGAATGCCATCAGCACGTCGTTGATGCGCATCGCCACGGCATCCACCGGGCGCGGCGCGATGCCGGACAGCGCGCCGACGATGAGCCCGACGACCAGGGCGAGAGCGGTGGCGAGCAGGCCGATGCCGACCGAGCGTCCGGCACCGTGGACGACCCGCGAGAACACGTCGCGACCGCTCTGATCCGTACCGAACAGATGGGCGGGGCCGGGCGCCTCGAGGGCTGCCCGCACATCGGTGCGCAGCGGATCAGCCGTCGCGATCAGCTGCGGGAACAGCGCCATCGCAGCGATGACGACGAGGACGAGCAGGGCGGCACCGAGCAGCACGCGTCGGGAGAGGCTCATCGGCGCAGCTCCGGGGCGAGCGCGGCGCGGCGCTGCCGCGGATCCAACACCGGATGCAGCAGCTCGACGATCACGTTCACCACGACGAACATGAGCGCACTGAACAGGATGATGCCGGTGATGACCGGCAGGTCGCGGTCGGTGATCGCAGCGAGCGTGACCCGGCCGATGCCCGGTCGGGCGAAGACCGTCTCGACGAGCACCGCGCCGCCGAGGAGCGAGCCGACCAGGTACGCGGTCAGCGTGAGGGCGCCGGCGGCGCCGTGCCGCAGGGTGTGATGCGCGGTCAGCCGCACCTGCCCTGCCCCGCGCGCACGGACGGTTGTCGCGAACGGCTGCCGCTCCGCGGCCTCGATGCCATCGCGCAGCACCTGCCCGAGGAGCGCGGCGACCGGCAGAGCGAGGGTGATCGCCGGCAGCACGATGGTGGCCGGGTTCCGGCTGCCGGAGACGGGGAACCATCCGAGCCCGAACGCAAAAACGCTGAGCAGCAGGATGCCGATCCAGAACACCGGCGACGACAGCACGATCAACTCGGCGCCGGCGACGACGCCCCGCCAGAAGCGCCCGCGGACGAACAGGGCCACGACGAGCGCGAGGACCACGGCGATGACGAGCGCGAGCGCCGTCAGCTGCAGGGTGGCGCCGAGCTGCCGACCGATGACCTCGGCCACCGGCATCCGCAGCTGATACGACTCGCCGAGGTCGCCGCGCAGGAGCTGACCGAGGTACGCCAGGTACTGCTCGAACGGTGGCCTGTCGAGTCCGAGCTCGGCGCGGATTCCGTTCTTGACCTCGTCGCTCACCTGCGCCTGCGGACCGAGCATCACCGCGACGGGGTCACCGGGGATCACCCGGAACGCGAGGAACGCCAGCGTCGCCGCGCCCCACAGGACGACGATGACGGATGCCGCGAGACCCGCGATCCGGGAGAGCTGCGATTTCACGCCCGGATCAGCCGACCGTGACCCCGTAGAACAGCGGGCGACCGTACAGGTCGTACTCGAGACCTGAGACCGTGTCATTGGAAGCGGTGATCAGCGACGGGCTGTAGAGCGGCACGATCGCAGTGTATTGCGCGTTCCACTGCTGCAGCTGCTGGTAGATCTCGGCGCGCTCGTCGACATCGCTTGTTGAGATGCCCTCTTCGAGCAGCGCGTCGATCTCGGGATCGGAGACCTGCGAGGCGTTCTGGAACCCGTCGGTGTGCAGGTGGCTGCGCAGCAGATCCCCATCCACGCCCGAGAAGCCCCAGTCGGTGAGGTCGAACGTCTTCGGCTCGTACTGCTCGTTGTAGGCGCCGGGCTCGAGCACCTCGCGCTCGACCTCGAAGCCGATGTCGGCGAGATCCGACTGAATGGCGTTCCCAAGTGCGGCCTTGTCGTCCGGAACGGGCGTCCAGGCGATCCAGCGAGCGGA
Organism: Microbacteriaceae bacterium; assembly: GCA_052085045.1. GTDB lineage: Bacteria > Actinomycetota > Actinomycetes > Actinomycetales > Microbacteriaceae > Microbacterium. The sequence goes on from JBQDFB010000001.1 coordinate 27,737, forward strand.
GAGGCGCTCGCCGTCCTTCATGCGGATGCCGTCGCTGTCACGCTCGGTCCACCCCGCCTCGTCGAGCAGGGCGTTCGCGGCATCCTGATCGAACGGCCACGAGCCTTCCAGCGACGCGTCGTACCCCGGCGTCGTGGATCCCAGAATGCTCCACGCGCGCGGGAACTGGCCGAAGTAGATCTCCTCGACGGCCGCATCGATGTCGATGCCGCGGGCGAACGCCTGGCGCACCTTCTCGTCGGCGAACACACCGTAGGCCTCGTTCAGGTACAGCGAGTACGGCAGCCCGGGGTACTCGACCGAGTCGACGGTCAGAGAGTCGGGCATGTCGACGGCGAGGTTCGGCGGAATGTTGCTGGCCAGGTCTGCCTCGCCGCTCTCGACGACGCCAGCGCGCACGGACGCCTCGGGCAGGATCTCCACACGCAGCGTCTCGAACTGCGCAGCCTCCGCGCCGCCCGGGCCCCACGTGTAATCGGGGTTGCGGGTGTAGACGAGCTCCTGCTCGGGGGTGTATTCGGTGAGCTCGAACGGGCCGGTGCCGACGTTGATGCCGGGGCCGCCCGCCTTCAGCTGATCGGCCGATTCCTCCAGCACCTTCGGCGAGTAGAAGCCGAGGTGCGCGGTACTCGCGGCCTGCAGGAAGGGCGCGTACGGCTGAGTGAACTTCACCTCGACGGTGTGCTCGTCGACCACGGTCGTGCCCTCATAGAAGTCGGCACCGAGCATGCTGGCGGCCTGGGCGGACGCCGTCTCAGGGTCGACGATGCGGTCGAAGTTCGCCTTCACGGCCTCGGCGTCGAAGGGCTCGCCGTCGTGGAAGGTGACGTCGTCGCGCAGGTCGAACGTGTAGGTGGTGCTGTCGTCGGACACCTGCCAGTCTTCGGCGAGCCACGGCGAGAAGGTGCCGTCGGCCTCTTGGAAGACCAGGGAGTCGAGGACGACGCGCTGCACCATGCCGGAGACGTCGAGCTGGCTGGTCTGCGGGTCCATGTGCCCTGCGGCGAGGTTCGCGCCCTCGATGGCCCAGACGACTTCGCCCCCGGCATCCGCGGAGTCGTCCTCGGCGGTGCCGGCGCAGGCGCTCAGCAGCAGGGCGGATGCCGCGACGAAGGCGGTGATGGGCAGAATACGGCGCACGAGCGGAGTGGGCATGCGAATCCTCGGGAAGGTGAAAGGGGGTCGGTCCAGTCTACCGACGGTTTTTGGACCCGGTCGATTTAGTTGCGCTTCGGGTGGCCGCACGTTTCGTTAGACTGTCAACCACAACCCCACACTCAGGCACGTACACACCGTGCCGCATACATCGCGCAAGGAGTCCTTCATGTCGGCAACCATCCAGAACCAGATCCCCGACAAGCCCGTCCTCGAAGGCCTGGAAGCGAAGTGGGACGGCGTCTGGACGCAGCACGGCACGTACCTCTTCGACCGTCTGCGCGCAGCGGAGCTCGGCCGGGCGGGCGTCTACTCGATCGACACGCCCCCGCCGACGGCATCCGGCTCGCTGCACATCGGTCACGTCTTCTCGTACACGCACACCGACGTCAAGGCGCGCTACGAGCGGATGCGCGGCAAGAGCGTCTTCTACCCGATCGGGTGGGACGACAACGGTCTGCCGACCGAACGCCGCGTGCAGAACTACTACGGTGTGCGCGTCGATGTGACGCTCCCCTACGACCCTGACTTCGCCCCGCCGTTCGAGGGCAACGCGAAGAGCCTGAAGGCCGCCGACCAGCAGCCGGTGAGTCGCCGCAACTTCATCGAGCTGTGCGAGAAGCTCACCGTCGAGGACGAGAAGCAGTTCGAAGACGTCTTCCGTCAGCTCGGGCTCAGCGTCGACTGGACGCAGACCTACCGCACGATCTCCGATGAGACGATCCGGCAGAGCCAGCTCGGCTTCCTCCGCAATCACGAGCGCGGCGAGGCCTACCAGGCGCTTGCGCCGACGCTGTGGGACGTCGACTTCCGCTCCGCGATCGCCCAGGCAGAGCTCGAGGATCGTGAGCAGCAGGCCGCGTACCACCGCATCGCGTTCCACAAGACCGACGGCTCCGGCGACATCCACATCGAGACGACGCGTCCCGAGTTGCTCGCGGCCTGCGTCGCTCTCGTGGCGCACCCAGACGACGAGCGCTACCAGCCCTACTTCGGGCAGACCGTGCGCACGCCGCTGTTCGACGTCGAGGTTCCCGTTCGGGCGCATCACCTCGCCCAGCAGGACAAGGGTTCCGGCATCGCGATGGTCTGCACCTTCGGTGACGTCACCGACATGGTCTGGTGGCGCGAACTCGACCTTCCGATCCGCACGATCCTGGGGCTCGACGGCCGGGTGATCGCCGAAGCTCCGGATGTCATCGAATCGGATGCCGGCAGGGCCGCCTATGCAGAACTCGCGGGCAAGACGGTCTTCAGCGCCAAGAAGCGCATCGCAGAACTGCTGGAAGAGTCCGGCGAGCTGCTCGAGGTCTCAAAACCCTTCAACCACGCCGTGAAGTTCTTCGAGAAGGGCGACCGTCCCCTCGAGATCGTCTCGACCCGCCAGTGGTACATCCGCAACGGCGCCCGCGACGAGCAGCTGCGCGAACAGCTTCTCCAGCACGGACGTGAGCTGCAGTGGCACCCCGACTTCATGCGCGTGCGGTACGAGAACTGGGTCGGCGGTCTCACCGGCGACTGGCTAGTCTCGCGGCAGCGCTTCTTCGGTGTGCCGCTGCCCGTCTGGTACGGGCTCGACGAGAACGGCGAGCGCGACTTCGACCGCGTCATCTTCCCCGACGCGGCCCAGCTGCCCATCGACCCCACGATCGACGTGCCCGACGGTTTCGCCGAAGAGCAGCGCGGAGCCGCCGGGGGCTTCGAAGCCGAGACCGACATCCTCGACACGTGGGCGACCTCCTCGCTCACCCCGCAGCTCGCCGGCGGCTGGCAGCGGGACGAGGAGCTGTGGAACCTCGTCGCTCCGTTCGATGTGCGTCCGCAGGCGCAGGACATCATCCGCACGTGGCTGTTCTCGACCATGCTGCGCTCGACGCTCGAAGACGGCCGCTCGCCCTGGCAGCACGCCTCGATCTCGGGTTTCATCGTCGACCCGGACCGCAAGAAGATGTCGAAGTCCAAGGGCAATGTCGTGACCCCCGCCGACATCCTCGACAAGCACGGTTCGGATGCTGTGCGCTACTGGGCGGCCTCCAGCCGCCTCGGAGTGGATGCCGCGTTCGACCCGCAGAACCCGACGCAGATGAAGATCGGCCGTCGCCTCGCGATCAAGATCCTCAACGCCGCGAAGTTCGTGCTGTCGTTCCCGGTGCCCGAGGGCGCTCAGGTCACGCACGCGCTGGATGCGTCGATGCTCGCCGCGCTCGACGAGGTCGTCGCCGAGGCGACCAAGGCGTTCGACGGTTACGACCACGCCCGCGCGCTGGAGGTCACCGAATCGTTCTTCTGGACGTTCTGCGATGACTACCTCGAGCTCGTCAAGGAGCGCGCCTACGACCAGACCGATGTCGGCCAGCCCTCCGCTGCGCTTGCGCTGCGCATCGCGCTGTCGACGCTGCTGCGTCTGCTGGCGCCGGTGGTGTCGTTCGCTGCCGAAGAGGCGTGGAGCTGGTTCGAGGAGGGTTCGGTCCACACGGCATCCTGGCCCACCTCGGGCGACCTCGCCGGCGGCGACGCGTCGGTGCTGACGGTGGCGAGCGCCGCGCTGATCGGCATCCGCCGCGCGAAGACCGAGGCGAAGGTGTCGCAGAAGACTCCGGTGTCGCGGGCTGTCGTCGCCGGCCCCGCCGATTCTCTCGAAGCTCTGCGTGCCGCGGCCGGCGACCTCCGCGCCGTAGGCCGCGTCACTGAGCTCGAGATCGTGGAGGGCACTGAGCTTGCCGTCACAGAGATCGTGCTGGCCCCTGGGGAGGAGAACTGATGCAACTCGGTACACGATGGGCAGCCGGGTCCGATGCCCCGGCCTCCGTCCCCGCCGCGCTGCTTCCGGCGATCGCCGAGATCGAAAGCCGCGGCCTGACCGGCATGTGGACGCTCACGTGGCTGGAGGGCCGTCCGATCGCCGAACTGGATGCCGGGTGGGAAGTCCTGCTCACAGCATCCGGCGAGATCATCGCCCGCGAGTTCCAGGACTGAATCTGCTGCAGGCGGCAGGCTTCGACTCGCTTCGCTCGCTCACCCCGTTTCGTCTTCGGCGCTGCACGCCTCCGCTCAACGGCCCGCCCCGGCCCATCCCAATCGCGCCTCCCACTCAGCCCAGTCGCAGCCCCGCGGGTCGTTGAGCGAGCGCAGCGAGACGAAACGCGTTGAGCGAGGAGCGCAGCGACGAGTCGAAGCGGCACTTAGGCTCGGGGGATGACCGACGTCGCGAACCCGCTCCTCACGCCTTCCGTCCTCCCCTACGCGCTTCCGGACTACGCGGCGATCCGCCCTGAGCACTATCTCCCGGCGTTCCGTGCCGCGTTCGCGGAGCACACCACCGAGATCTCCGCCATCACCCGGGTGCGTTCGATGCCGACGTTCGAGAACACGATGGTGCCCCTCGAGCAGGCCGGCGCCATGCTCGAGCGCGTGGCGCATGCGTTCTACACGGTGAGCTCGGCGGATGCCACGGCCGAGATCCAGGCGATCGATGAAGAGCTCGCTCCCCTGATGGCCGCCCACGAGGACGCGATCCGCCTCGACGCTCAGCTGTACTGGCGGGTGAAGACGCTGCACGAGCAGCTCGACGAGCTCGCCCTCGACGCCGAGAGCCGCTACCTCGTGGAACGCCACTTCCGCGAGATGACCCACGCCGGAGCCGGCCTCGACGACGCGGACAAGAAGCAGTTGACGGCGCTGAATCAGAAGCTCTCCACGCTCACGACGACGTTCGAGAAGAATCTGCTCGCCGACACGAACGACCTCGCCGTGTACTTCGAGACGGCCGAAGAACTCGATGGACTCGCAGCGGGTGAAATCTCCGCCGCCGCCCGGGCAGCCGCTGATCGCGGTCATGACGGCGGCTTCCTCATCACGCTGCCGCTGTTCACGGGGCATCCGCATCTGTCGTCGCTGACGAACCGTGAGAGCCGGCGCCGCATCATCACGGCATCGCGTTCGCGTGCGCTGCGCGGCAATGCCAATGACAATCGCGCGGTGCTGACAGAGATCGCGTCGTTGCGTGCGCAGCGGGCGGCGCTGCTCGGCTACCCCTCGCACGCGGCGTACATCACGGCAGATGAGACGGCCGGGACTCCGGATGCTGTCGCCGACCTGCTGCACCGGCTCGCTCCGGCCGCGACATCGAACGCGCGGGACGAACAGGCAGCACTCCAGGGCATCATCGACGAGACCGAGGCGCAGCCGTTCGCTCTCGAGGCGCACGATTGGGCGTATTACACCGAGAAGGTGCGCGCGGCGAAGTACGACATCGACACCGCGGCGCTGCGGCCCTGGTTCGAGGCGGAGCGCGTGCTGCAGGACGGTGTCTTCTATGCCGCGACGCAGTTGTACGGGGTGACGTTCGCCGAGCGCGATGATCTCGTCGCCTATCACCCGGGCGCCCGCGTGTTCGAGGTCTTCAACCCCGGCGGATCACCGCTCGGGCTCTACGTGCTGGACCTGTACACGCGCGACACCAAACGCGGCGGTGCATGGATGAACCCGATCGTGAGCCAGTCGGCCCTGCGCGGCACGGCAGCGGTCGTCGTCAACAATCTCAATGTCGCCCAGCCCGGGGAGGGGCAGCCGACCCTGTTGACGCTGGACGAGGTCACCACCCTGTTCCACGAGTTCGGTCACGCGCTGCACGGACTGTTCGCGACGGTGAACTACCCGCACTTCGCCGGCACGAACGTGTTCCGCGATTTCGTGGAGTTCCCCAGCCAGGTGAACGAGATGTGGATTCTGTGGCCCGAGGTTCTCGACAACTACGCGCGCCACTATGAGACCGGTGAGCCGCTGGATGCTGCGATCGTCGAGCGACTGCGCGCAACGGAGGCGTTCAACCAGGGGCATGACACGAGCGAGTATCTGGCTGCTGCGTGGCTGGATCAGGCCTGGCACCGGGTCGGGATCTCGGATGCCGTCGCCGACGTCGCCGCGTTCGAGACCGACGCTCTCGCCGAGATCGGGCTCGATAACCCCGCCGTGCCGACGCGCTACTCGTCGACGTACTTCGCGCATGTCTTCGCCGGCGGTTACAGCGCCGGGTACTACTCGTACATCTGGAGTGAGGTGCTCGACGCCGACACGGTGGAGTGGTTCCGCGACAATGGCGGTCTCACTCGAGAGAATGGCGACCGGTTCCGTGCACGGCTGTTGGGCGTGGGCGGTTCGAAGGACCCGCTGGAGGCTTACCGCGACTTCCGCGGTCGCGACGCCGAGATCGCCCCGCTGCTGAAGCGTCGCGGGTTGAATGCGTGATCAGTTGCTCGCGGAGAGCCTGGCAACGATCCTCTTCAGGGCAGGAGCTGCGATGCCGTGACGCTCGGTTCGACGCACGAGCTCGCCGCCGATCGAATCCAGTTCGCTCTGATTTCCTGCCGCCAAGTCGGCTTGCAGGGAGGTGCGCATCGTGCGGGGAAAAGTCGACAGCGTGGCTGCGAGCGATTCGACCGTATCCTGCACGCCGTCCGCGGCTTCGCACGCGACGACGGTAGCCAGTACATCTTCCGTCAGGGCAGGGTCCTTCTCCAGGGCTTCGCCCAGTTCCGTCTGCCAGTAGGAGGTCAGCAGCGCCATAGGCGCCAGGAACCGGAACTTGCGCCAGAGGACCTCAGCGTCCGTGCCGTCGATCGTGAGCTCAGCCGGCGTCTGCGCCAGAGCGCGCACGGATGCGAACTCGGCAGAACTCGACGGCACGGCAAGGCGGATGAACGGGCTCTTGTGCTGGATCTCAGCAGGCTTCGTCCGAGCCGATTCCACGGCAATGCTGCTGGCCGCGACCGGGACTCCATCCAGGTGCGCGGTGAGAATCTCGCGGTGTCCGATTCCGTTCAGCACCGAAAGCACATCGCGCGGCGCACTTGCGGCGATCGACCTCAAGCTGTCGACCAATCCGAATGTCTTCACCGCGAGGATCACGCTCGCGCCCTCCGGAATCGTCTCGCGCGCTGGGACGAATTCGGTCTCATCTCCGAACACTCCGCTGTTGACACGAAGACCGTGAGAATTGATCGCCTCGACGGATGTCGGTCTGCCGACGATGACGACTCGTGCCCCAGCCCGATGAAGGAGCCACCCCAGAAGGCCGCCCACGGCCCCAGCACCGACGACCGCGATCACAGGCTGGGTATCATTCATTTCGACACCGTAGCAGGAGCAGTTCTCGTGGCGTGTTCATCGCTCATACTCAGCAGACGCGGTCTCAACAGTGCGCGAGCGCCTTGTACCAGGTCAGTTGGTGGAAGCTCTGCTCCAGGCATTCGTCGAGGCCGTCGAGCGGCAGAACACGCACGGTGATCAGTTCGCCGTCGTCCAAGGACTGTTCGCTCACCCGCACGCAGTCCCGGGCGAGGAAGTGGTGCACGCGGTTTGTGTGGTTCCCGAAATTCGCCCAGGTCGCACCGAGGTCGATGACCTCGGCGGACTCGTACCCGGTCTCTTCGCGGAGTTCGCGCGCCGCGGCATCCTGCGGCGATTCGTCCGCATCTACCGCGCCGCCGATCGTCCCGAGCGCCACGATGCCGGCCCCGTGCCGGTATTCCTCCACCACGATGGCGTCGCCGTCGACGTTCAGGGCGAGAACGGAGATCCACTCGGCAGGTTCGAGAACGTAGTACGGCGTGATGATGCGGCCAGCGGCATCCACGCATGTGTCGGCACGCAAGCGGATCCAGCGATCCTCGACGATCACGTCGCTGCCGCGGACCTCCCACGGAGTGGGAGCAGCTGTGGAACTCACGCGCTCTTGCGCTTGCGCTCCATCACGACGGTGGGCGCCGCGCCCTCTTCGACCGAGTCGCGTGTCACGACGACCTTCTTGACGTCATCAGCAGAGGGGATCTCGAACATGATCGGCCCGAGTACGTCTTCGAGGATCGCACGGAGGCCGCGAGCGCCCGTCTTGCGTTCGACGGCGAGATCCGCGATCGCACGGAGCGCGTCTTCTTCGAAGTCCAGCTCCACATCGTCGATCTCGAACATGCGCTGATACTGCTTGACGAGAGCGTTTCGCGGTCCGGTGAGGATGTCGATCAGTGCGTCCTGGTCGAGCGGTGATACCGAGGCCACGACAGGCAGACGACCGATGAACTCCGGGATCAGCCCGAACTTGTGCAGGTCTTCCGGCAGTACCTCGCTGAACAGATCGAGATCCTTGGTCTTGTCATGCAGCGGAGCCCCGAACCCAACGCCGTGCTTGCCGACCCGGGCGGAGACGATATCTTCGAGCCCGGCGAAAGCACCGGCGACGATGAACAGCACGTTCGACGTGTCGATCTGCAGGAACTCCTGGTGCGGATGCTTGCGACCGCCCTGGGGCGGCACAGAGGCCACCGTCCCCTCGATGATCTTCAGCAGCGCCTGCTGCACACCCTCACCGGAGACATCCCGCGTGATCGAGGGGTTCTCCGACTTGCGAGCGATCTTGTCGATCTCGTCGATGTAGATGATGCCCTGCTCGGCGCGCTTGACGTCGTAGTCGGCGGCCTGAATGAGCTTGAGCAGAATGTTCTCGACGTCTTCGCCGACGTAGCCGGCTTCGGTGAGCGCAGTGGCGTCGGCCACGGCAAAGGGAACATTCAGTCGCTTCGCCAGGGTCTGCGCGAGGTAGGTCTTTCCGCAGCCGGTCGGGCCGATCATCAGGATGTTGCTCTTGGCGATCTCGACCTCTTCGGCCTTCTGCTCGGCCAGCTGCAGCGTCCCGTGTGCACGCACTCGCTTGTAGTGGTTGTAGACCGCGACCGACAGCGAGCGCTTGGCTGGCTCCTGGCCGACGACGTACTCCTCGAGGAACGAGTAGATCTCGCGCGGCTTCGGCAATTCGAAGTCGGCGACGCCCTCGGCGGACGATTCCGCCATGCGCTCTTCGATGATCTCGTTGCAGAGCTCGACGCACTCATCGCAGATGTACACGCCGGGGCCAGCGATCAGCTGCTGGACCTGTTTCTGGCTCTTTCCGCAGAACGAGCACTTGAAAAGGTCAGCGCTTTCACCGATTCGGGCCATGCGCATCCTCCTTGAACGAACCTGAGATCCTCCTGAAAAGCCTAACCTCTCCCTCGGACACTCAGCCGCATTGGTGCGCGGTTGTGATCAGATCATGCTCTTCGGGTGCCACACCGTCTTCGTCTCGGTGAACGCGCCGATCCGCTCCGGTGACGCCGTCACCTCGCCCGGCGTGAGCACACGCTTGAGGGTGTCGGCGGCAGCGATCTGCAGGTCGACCCACTCCAGCGACCCGGCACCGGCGAGATCCAGCGCATTCACATCGGCGTGCGACGCGAGCCACGGAGCGATTTCCGCCGGCGACCCGGTGAGCACGTTCACGACTCCGCCGGGCACATCGCTCGTCGCGAGCACTTCGGCGAGACTGATCGCCGACAGCGGGTAGGTCTCGCTGGCGACGACCACGACCGTATTCCCTGCCACCAGCGCGGCGGCAACGACCGAGACCAGCCCGAGCAGCGCCGAATCCTGCGGCGCGATGATCGCTACGACGCCCGTCGGCTCGGGAACCGAGATGTTGAAGTAGGGGCCGGCGACCGGGTTGGCGTTACCGGCGACCTGCGCGTACTTGTCGCACCAGCCCGCGTACCAGACCCACAGATCGATCGCGTCGTCGACCTGCGTGCCCGCGACTGCCGCCGACACGCCTTCCTGCGCCACGATCTCGTCGACGAACTGCGCACGGCGCCCCTCGAGCACCTCGGCGACCCGGTACAGCACCTGACCGCGGTTGTACGCGGTCGCTCCCGACCAGCCCTTCACCGCCGCGCGGGCTGCGACCACGGCATCCCGAGCATCCTTGCGAGAGCCCTGGGCTGCGTTCGCGAGGAACGCGCCCTTCGCCGAGAGCACCTCGTAGGTGCGGCCAGACTCGCTGCGCGGAAACTTTCCGCCGATCGCGAGCTTGTACGTCTTCGGGACAGTCAGTCGCTTGCTCATGCTGCGGCTCCCTTGAGGTATGCGGTGAGGCCGTGCCGGCCGCCCTCGCGGCCGTACCCGGATTCCTTGTATCCGCCGAACGGACTGGCAGGGTCGAAGCGGTTGAACGTGTTCGCCCAGACGACGCCGGCACGCAGCTGGTCGGCGACCGCGAGGATGCGCGACCCCTTGTCGGTCCAGATACCGGCCGACAGCCCGTACGGGGTGTTGTTCGCCTTGGCGATCGCCTCGGCGGGCGTGCGGAAGGTGAGCACCGAGAGCACGGGACCGAAGACCTCATCGCGCGCGATGCGGTGGGATGCTTCGACGCCGGTGAAGATCGTCGGGGCGAACCAGAACCCCTTGTCGGGGATGGCGCAGTCGGCGGTCCAGCGCTCTGCTCCCTCGGCCTCGCCGATGTCGCTGAGCTCGCGGATGCGCGCCAGCTGGGCTGCGGAGTTGATCGCACCGATGTCGGTGTTCTTGTCGAGCGGGTCGCCGAGGCGCAGGGTCGACAGGCGCGTCTTCAGTCGGTCGATGACCTCGTCGTGGACCGATTCCTGCACGAGCAGGCGGCTGCCGGCGCAGCACACGTGCCCCTGGTTGAAGAAGATGCCGTTGACGATGCCTTCGACTGCCTGGTCGATCGGCGCATCGTCGAACACGATGTTCGCCGCCTTGCCGCCGAGCTCGAGCGTGACCTTCTTGTTCGAGCCGGCGATCGCCTTGGCGATGTCGCGGCCGACGCCGGTCGAGCCGGTGAAGGCGACCTTGTCGACCTCGGGGTGGCGCACCAGCGTCGCGCCGGTGGACCCGGCACCCGTGACGATGTTCACGACCCCGGCGGGCAGGTCTGCCTGCTGCAGGATCTCGGCGAAGATCAGCGCGGTCAGCGGGGTGGTCTCGGCGGGCTTGAGCACGACGGTGTTGCCGGCGGCAAGCGCCGGGGCGATCTTCCACGCCAGCATGAGCAGCGGGAAGTTCCACGGGATGATCTGCCCGGCGACGCCGTGCGCGCGGGGGTTGGCGCCGAGGCCGGCGTAGTCGAGCTTGTCGGCCCAGCCGGCGTAGTAGAAGAACCAGGATGCGACGAGTGGAACATCCACGTCGCGGCTCTCTTTGATGGGCTTTCCGTTGTCGAGGCTCTCGGCCACGGCGAGCTCGCGGGCACGCTCCTGCACGAGGCGTGCGATGCGGAACAGGTACTTGCCGCGGTCGCGGCCGCTCATCTTCGACCACACCCTGTCGTAGGCGCGACGGGCGGCGCTGACGGCGCGGTCGATGTCCTCATCCGACGCGCCGGCGATCTCGGCGATGTGCGACTCGTCCGCCGGAGAGATGGTCGTGAAGCTCGCGCCCGTACCGTCTGTGAACTCGCCGTCGATGAACAGGCCGTAACTGTCGCGCAGGTTCAGAATCGCTTTCGATTCAGGCGCCGGAGCATATTCCAGGAATGACATGTTTCTCGTTCCTCAGTCGATCGTGACGTAATCAGGGCCGGAGTAATGACCGGTCGTGAGCTTCTGACGCTGCAGCAGCACATCGTTGAGCAGGCTCGACGCACCGAAGCGGAACAGGTGCGGCTGCAGCCATTCCTCCCCCGCGGTCTCGGCCACCGTGACGACGTACTTGATCGCGTCCTTCGAGGTGCGGATGCCACCTGCCGGCTTCACGCCGATCTTCTCGCCGGTGCCTCGGTACCAGTCGCGCACGGTCGCGAGCATGAGCAGCGTCGTGGGCAGCGTCGCCGCCGGCTGCACCTTGCCGGTGGACGTCTTGATGAAGTCGCCGCCGGCCAGGATGCCGAGCCACGATGCCCGCTTGATGTTGTCGTAGGTGTTCAGCTCACCGGTCTCGAGGATCACTTTCAGCGACGCGGAAGTGCCGTCGTCACGGCGGCAGGCTTCCTTCACCGCCGCGATCTGATCGAACACCAGCCCGTAGCGGCCGGAGAGGAAAGCACCGCGGTCGATCACCATGTCGATCTCGTCGGCCCCCGCGGCGACGGCCTCTGCGGTGTCGGCGAGCTTGATGGCGAGCGACGCGCGCCCGCTGGGGAACGCCGTTGCGACAGCGGCGACCGAGATCTTCCCGTCATCGGGATCGCCATGCAGCGAGCCGAGCGCCTCGACCGCGTCTCCGACCATGTCGCCGTATACGCACACAGCAGCAACCAGCGGAGTCGACGGGTCTGCAGCATCCGGTGTCTTCGCCTTGGCGACCAGCGAACGCACCTTGCCCGGTGTGTCGGCACCTTCGAGAGTGGTGAGGTCGATCAGAGAGATGATCTTGTCGATCGCCCAGGCCTTCGAGGTCGTCTTGATCGAGCGGGTGCCGAGGGCGGCGGCGCGCTGCTCGAGACCGGTGGCATCCACGCCGGGGAGTCCGTGCAGGAAGCGCCGCAGAGTGGCATCGTCGGGCTCACCGCCCAGCACATCCACCGCGGTGCGGCGGGTCAGTTCCGTGGTCGTCATCGTTCCTCCAACAATGCTCGGGCTGTGGTCTCATCGGTCACCAGAACGGTGCACAGGCCGCTGGTCACGACTGTACGCGCGATGTCATGCTTGGCGCTCCCCGCGGTCACGAAGATCGTTCGTTCGGCGCCCCGCAGGCGGTCGAGATCGACTCCGACCGTTCGGGCGTCGAGCTGGGGATCGACGACGTTGCCGTCCGCGTCGATGTAGCGGCCGAGCACGTCGCCGACGGCGCCGCGGCGAGCCAGCTCCTCGACATCCGCGGCTGTCAGATAGCCGTTCTCGACGTGGGCTGACGTGACGTCGGCGGGTCCGGCGGAGTACAGGTACGTCTGCGCGTCGGCCGCCTGTTCCAGGATGCCTGCGACGGTTCGATCCGCTTCGATCGCCTGCTTCGTCTCGATGCGCTCGAGGATGGCGGGACTCGGCAGCAGCGCCGCCTGGCCACCCGCGCGCTGAGCGATGGTCATGGCGAGGCTCGCAGCTCCTCCGGAGCGCCGGTTGAGGCTCACGCCGCCGTTGAGCTGCACGACGCTGACGCCGTTCGCCCACCCCTCCGGAAGCGCGTCGGCGACCGCGGTGAGGGTGCGTCCCCAGCTGACGCCGAGCGTTCGCGGAACGGGCCGGAGCGCTGTGAGGTGGTCGGCCGCGGCCTGCGCGACGCGTTCGAGCTCAGCATCCTCGTCGACCGGCACGATCACGGCATCCGACAGACCGAAGCGTTCGACGACCTCGCGTTCCAGGCCCAGGCGGCGGGCACGCGGATGCACGATCTCGATGCGCACGACGCCCGTCTCGCGGGCGTGTGTGAGGAGCCGGCCGACCTTCCAACGGGAGATCTTCAGGATGGCGCCGATCTCGTCCTGCGTCTTCGCCTCGTCGTAGTACAGCTCGGCGACGCGCACGGTCAGCAGATCGTCATCCACAGGCCCTCCCTTCACCTCACCACCCTACGCGTGAGCACGCATGCGCGCATCTGCGTGCTCACATGAGCAACAACCGCGATGACGGATGCTCATCCGCAGGAGGACGACAAAGGGCGGCAGTCATAATCGACTGCCGCCCTCATCAACGCCGGGTCAGGAACGCTTGCGCGTCGTGAGCACCTGGTCGACGATGCCGTACTCGAGCGCCTCAGCGGCCGAGAGGATCTTGTCGCGATCGATGTCCTTGTTGACCTGCTCTGCCGATTTTCCGGTGTGCTTGGCCATGGTCTCTTCCAGCCACGTGCGCATGCGCAGGATCTCAGCCGCCTGGATCTCGATGTCGGACGCCTGGCCGTGGCCTGCCTCCCCCATCGCCGGCTGGTGCATGAGCACACGCGCGTTGGGAAGGGCGAGACGCTTGCCCGGCGCGCCTGCGGCGAGCAGCACGGATGCTGCGGATGCCGCCTGGCCGAGCACGACAGTCTGAATCTGCGGCGCGACGTACTGCATCGTGTCGTAGATCGCCGTCATCGCGGTGAACGAGCCACCGGGCGAATTGATGTACATGGTGATGTCGCGCTCGGCGTCCTGGCTCTCAAGGACGAGCAGCTGTGCCATCACATCGTCGGCGGATGCGTCGTCGACCTGTACGCCGAGGAAGATCACGCGGTCTTCGAACAGCTTGTTGTACGGGTCCTGACGCTTGAAGCCGTACGCCGTGCGCTCCTCGAACTGCGGGAGGACGTAGCGGCTGGAGGGCATGTTGCCGGCAGCGCGGAAGGTGGGTGTGTACATGAGAGTGCTCTCGCTTTCCGCTTACTTGCTGTCCTGGTCGGTTCCGCCGCCGCCGATGACGTCGGAAGCCGACTCACGGATGTGATCGACGAAACCGTACTCGAGTGCCTCTTCAGCGGTGAACCAGCGGTCGCGGTCACCGTCTTCGTTGATCTGCTCGACGGACTTGCCGGTCTGAGACGCCGTGATCTCCGCGAGGCGGCGCTTCATCGAGAGGATCAGCTGCGCCTGCGTCTGGATGTCGCTGGACGTTCCGCCGAAGCCGCCGTGCGGCTGGTGCAGCAGCACGCGCGCGTTCGGGGTGATGTACCGCTTGCCCTTGGTGCCGGCGGTCAGCAGCAGCTGCCCCATCGACGCCGCCATGCCGATGCCGACGGTAACGATGTCGTTGGGAACGAACTGCATGGTGTCGTAGATCGCCATACCCGCGGTGATCGAGCCACCGGGCGAGTTGACGTAAAGATAGATGTCCTTCTCCGAGTCCTCTGCGGCGAGAAGGAGGATCTTCGCGCAGATCTCGTTCGCGTTCTCGTCACGCACCTCCGAGCCCAGCCAGATGATGCGGTCCTTCAGCAGCCTGTCGAAGACGCTGGTCGCGACAAGGGGTTCAGCCATTTCAAGCTCCTGTTTCCGTGTTCGGTGATTCGAATCTACCGGCGACGACGCGACCCTCAGGTCGTGTTCGCCGTCGGCATATCAGGTGTCGCGCTCCACGATCTCCCGCGCATACGCCGTCACCGAGCGGTGATACCGCGGCAAGTGCGGCACGAGCGCGAGCAGCGCGACCGAGAGGCCGTGGCGCGGGGCGCCGGAACTCGCCAGTGCGAGCGCGTAGAACGCAGCGATGGCGTCGCGGTACGGCGAGTCGGCAGCATCCTGATGCGCTTTCTCGAGCAGGGCGACAGCTTCATCGGTGGCGTCGATGTTGCGCAGCGAACTCGCGAGTTGGATGATCGCCTGCGGCTCATGCTCGGCATCCAACCCGATCTCCAGCGCCCGCCGGTAGAGCGGAATCGCCTCGTCGGGGCGTCCGGCCGAGTCGCGAGCGCCCGCCCGCTCGAACTCGGCACGCGCATCCGCCGGTCCGCGCTCGGCGGCGATTGCGTCGATACGTACGATCACCTCATCGTCCACAAGCGTGCCCGCCGCGGCATCCCACACCTCTTCGATGCGCTCGTCCCACGTCTTCACGAATCCTCCTCAGACGCGAAAGAGCGGATGCCGAGGCATCCGCTCTTTCGTAACAATCAGTACGCGATCACTCGCCCTTGTCAGCAGCCTTCTCGGCTGGAGCCTTCTTAGCGGCCGGCTTCTTGGCGGGAGTCTTCTTGGCAGCGGGCTTCTCGTCAGTGGCCTCGTCGGCCTTCTTCGCGGGAGCCTTCTTCGCGGGAGCCTTCTCCGCAGCCGGCTTCTCGTCAGCCTTCTCCTCGGTCGGCTCCTCAGCGGCTTCGTCCTCATCTTCGTCTTCGACGGCGACGAGGCTCGACAGGTCGACGGCCTTGCCGTCGGTGTCGACGACGTTGACCTTGCCGAGGGCGATCGCGAGGGCCTTGTTGCGGGCGACCTCACCGACCAGCGCGGGAAGCTGGTTCGAGGACTGCAGCGCCTCGACGAACTCCTGCGGCGCCATGCCGTACTGCGCTGCGGACTGGATCAGGTACTGGCTGAGCTCCTCCTGCGAGACCTGCACGTCGGACTGCTCAGCGATCGTGTCGAGCAGTACCTGAGTGCGGAACTGCTTCTCGCTCGCCTCAGTGACCTCGGCGCGGTGCTCGTCGTCCTCGAGGCGGTTCTCGGACTCGAGGTGATTGTGCACCTCGTCCTCGATGAGCTGCGGCGGCACGGGAATGTCGATCTTCTCGAGCAGCGCGTCGATGAGCTGGTCACGAGCGGCCGAGCCCTGGGCGAAGACGCCCTGCTCGTTCACACGCTCGGCGAGGCTGTCGCGCAGCTCACCGATCGTGTCGAACTCGCTGGCGATCTGCGCGAACTCGTCATCAGCCTCGGGCAGCTCGCGCTCCTTGACCGCTGTGATCGTCACCGAGACCTCAGCCTCCTGACCGGCGTGGTCACCGCCGACGAGCTTCGAACGGAACGTGGTGTCCTCACCAGCGGTCAGCGACTCGACGGCGTCATCGATGCCCTCGAGCAGCTCGCCGGAGCCGACCTCGTACGAGACGCCCTCAGCACGGTCGATCTCGGCTCCGTCGATCGTGGCGACCAGGTCGAGCTCGACGAAGTCTCCCGTGGCAGCAGGGCGGTCGACGGGGATGAGCGTGCCGAAGCGGGCGCGCAGCTTGTCGAGCTCTTCGTCCAGGGCCGCATCGTTCGCCTCGACGGCATCCACAGTCAGGGTGATGTCGGCGAGCTCCGGCACCTCGATCTCGGGGCGCACGTCCACCTCGACCTCGACGATCAGATCGCCGGAGAAGTCCTTCTCGTTCGGCCACTGCGTGATGTCGGCCGACGGACGGCCGACCACGCGGAGATTGTGCTCGCCCGCGGCCTCGCGGAAGAACGTGTCGAGGCCCTCGTTGACGGCGTGCTCGATGACCGCACCGCGGCCGATGCGCTGATCGATGATCGGCGCCGGGACCTTGCCCTTGCGGAAGCCGGGGATCTGGACGTCCTGAGCAATGTGCTCGTACGCGTGCGTGACGCTGGGCTTGAGGTCGTCCGGGGTGACCGTGATGGTGAGCTTGGCCCGGGTCGGGGTCAGCTTCTCAACGGTGCTGTTCGCCATGCTTGTGTGTTCTCCTTTGGGTTTCCGCGCAAGACACGCGGCCTGAAGTTCGTGGGGCCGTAGTCGGGGCGACAGGATTTGAACCTGCGACTTCCCGCTCCCAAAGCGGGTGCTCTACCAAGCTGAGCTACGCCCCGGTTGAACCCGCGCGGGGAAACGGCCTCCCCGAGTCTAACGGACGAGAGCAGGCGCAACGTCCGCTATGCTTTACAGGTCGGTTCGGAACCTCACGTTCCGACCCGGGGATGTAGCTCAATGGTAGAGCCTCAGTCTTCCAAACTGATGGTGCGGGTTCGATTCCCGTCATCCCCTCCACTCCCCCCGTTTCAGAGGAGATGGCATGACGATGTCACCGATTCCTCCCGCCGGGTCCCACCAGGTCGGTTCTGCGTTCGGCGGCGTCGGCAATCCGACTCCGGGCACCCCCGCAAAGACGCGCCGTCGGCGCACCAAGCTGATCTTCACTGTCCTCGGTGTCATCGTGTTCGGCGCCGTGTGCGCGGGTGTGCAGTGGGGCGCGAACGTCGGGTATGACGCCGCTCTCGAGTCGTTCGATGATGCCGCGGCCGACGCCGAGTCGAGTCAGACCGAACTCACTGAGGCCCTGACAGAGGTCACCGAGACCTCCGAGGCCGCAACGATCATTCAGGATGCCGACACCGGTAACCTCATGGATGCCGCCAGTCGTGACGCGTTCGACGCCGCAGTCGGCGAGGCGACGGATGCTGAAGAATCAGCGACGGCGCTGGCGGAGGAGCAACTGCCCGCAGCCGATGAGAAGCCGGGGTGGGCGTGGGAGCTGTTCGGCGAGACGGCGCAGCTGAACGAGGACCGCGATCACGCATCGGAGCAGCGCGACGGGTTCGAGTCCGCACGCGAAGACCTTTCCACGGCCGCAGCAGCCGTCGAAGAGACCGGGATGACGGCGGTGCAGTCCGCCGCGGACGCCGCCGATGCCTTCGAAGCCGCCCACGTGTCCGCGCGGAACCTCGACATCATCTCGTTGCGCACCGCCGCCGAGTGGCTGAACGATGCCGCGCTGCTGGACACACCCACGGCGGACGCTTACGTCGACCTGGAGGTGGCGGCGGTCGACATGCTCGCTTCCGAGCAGGAGGAGCTCGCCGAGAAGGAGGGTGCATTGAAGCAGGCGCGGATCGACATCGAGGCGTTCGCTCGCGATCTCGCACCCGACGTGCTGCTCGACTTCGACTGGTCACCGATCGTGAACGGCTATGGCGAGGGCAGCAGCATGGCCGGGTACGCCACGTGGTGGTACAGCGATCCGGGCTACGCGAACATCGAACTGACCGACTCGGTGGCCAGGGAATGGCCGAACGACCGCAGCAAAGCGCTCGTCGCGCACGAGGTCGGCCACGCCATCAGCGTCAAGTGCGAGGGCATGTACGACGACTCGAATCAGGAGACGATCGAGGCCTGGGCGACGGCATGGGCGATCAGCATGGGTTTCGACGACGTCGCCAACGGCACCTCGGCGTACGGCGCTCCCCCGCAGTCGCTGATCGATGCAGCGGCGGGCTGCCGCTGAGCGCAGGGGCGCCGCTCAGACGGTTCCGCTGATCAGGCCTGTCCGCGACGCTCGCGGAGCTGCGCGAGCGCCTCATCGAGCAGCTCTGTCGCCTCATCCTCGGTGCGACGTTCCTTCACGTAGGCGAGGTGCGTCTTGTACGGCTCGTTCTTCGCGAGCTCGGGCGGATTGCTCTTGTCGCGACCGGCCGGCAGACCCGACTGCGGGTGGTCGATGGTGACCGGGATCTCCTCGTCAGGAAGACCCGCGGCGAAGTAGCGGACCGTCTCGTTGCCGAGTCCGTCCCAGTACGACACAGCGATGCGGTCGGTGTGGTAACCGTGGTCCTGCTCGCCCATCGGGCCAGAACCGACCCGCGTGCCGCGAATGGCATTGCCGCCAGTGGCCATATCAGATCACCTCGAGCTTCGTGATGAGTCCCAGCGCCACGATGGCGATGAACCAGACTAGGGCCAGGACGATGGTGAATCGGTTGAGGTTCCGCTCCGCAAGGCCGGAGGAGCCGACCGCAGAGGTCATGCCACCACCGAACATGTCGGAGAGACCGCCGCCGCGGCCCTTGTGGAGAAGGATGAGGAGTGTCAGCAGGACGCTGGTGATGCCCAGCAGAACCTGCAGAACGAACTCAAGAATTGCCACGAGGGAAAGCCTTTCGATGGGGCGCTCAAATGCCCGTAAACGTCCAGTATACGCAGGTGCGGGGCCGTAGCCCCGTCACCCGCTCAGACGCCGACGTGCTTCTCGAACCGGATGATCGCCGCGAAATCATCGACGACGAGGCTCGCCCCGCCGACGAGCGCGCCGTCCACATCGGGCTCACGCATGAAGCTGGCGATGTTCGCCGCCTTCACCGAGCCGCCGTACAGGATGCGGGTGCGCGCAGCAGCGTCCTCGTCCAATGTCTTCGCCACGACGTCGCGCAGTGCCGCACAGACGTCCTGCGCCTGCTGCGGCGTCGCCGCCTGTCCCGAACCGATCGCCCAGACCGGCTCGTACGCCACGACGACATCGGCGGATGCGGGAACATCCTTGAGGGCGGCCTCCAGCTGGCCGGCGGGAACGGCGCTGGCGCCGAACTTCTCGAGATCTTCCGCGGTCTCTCCGACGCAGATCACGGGGACGAGCCCGTTCTTCAGCGCCGCCTGCACCTTGGCCGCCACGACGTCGTCCGACTCGGCGTGGTACTCACGCCGCTCGGAGTGACCGATGATGACGTACTTCGCGTCGAGCTTCGCCAGGAACGCGCCCGAGACCTCGCCGGTGTATGCACCGGAATCGTGGGCTGAGACATCCTGCGCGCCGAGCGCGAACGGGATCTTGTCCGCGTCGATCAGCGTCTGCACGCTGCGGATATCGGTGAACGGCGGGAAGACCGCCACCTCGACCGATCCGTCTTCGTGCTTGGCATCCTTGAGCGCCCAGTGCAGCTTCTGCACGAACGCGACCGCCTGCAGGTGGTCGAGATTCATCTTCCAGTTTCCCGCGATCAGCGGGGTACGGGTCCTGTTCTGCGTAGCAGACGAAATCATGCTGTCACCCATCCGAGCACCTCCAGGCCGGGTAGTTTCTTGCCCTCCAGGAACTCGAGGCTCGCGCCTCCGCCCGTCGAGATGTGACCGAATTGGTCGTCGGCGAAGCCGAGCTGGCGCACAGCGGCCGCCGAGTCGCCGCCGCCGACCACGCCGAGGCCGTCGACCTCGGTCAGCGCCTGGGCGACGGCTTTGGTTCCCGCGGCGAACGCGGGGAACTCGAACACGCCCATCGGGCCGTTCCAGAACACGGTCTTCGAGTCACGGATCGCCTGCGCGAAGGCCGCACCCGTCTCCGGGCCGATGTCGAGGCCGATTCCGGACGCGCCGAACGCGGACTGCTCGATCGCGTCCGCCGCAACCGTCTCATGCGCGGCATCCGCCGAGAACGACTCGGCGACGACGACGTCGGTCGGCAGAATTATCTCGACACCACGGTCGGCCGCGTCCGCGAGATAGCCGCGGACCGTGTCGAGTTGGTCCTTCTCGAGAAGGCTGGATGCCACGGCGTTCCCCTGAGCGGCGAGGAAAGTGAACAGCATCCCTCCGCCGACGAGGATCCGGTCGACACGCGGCAGCAGGTGCGAGATGACGCCAAGTTTGTCGCTGACCTTCGAACCGCCGAGCACGACCGTGTAGGGGCGCTCGGGGTTCTCGGTGAGACGGTCGAGCACATCCAGCTCGGTGGCGATCAGGAGCCCAGCGGCCGACGGAAGGATCTCGGCGAGTTCGAAGACGCTCGCCTGCTTGCGGTGCACGACCCCGAAGCCGTCGGAGACCAGCGCGTCGCCGAGCTTCGCGAGCTCACCGGCGAAGGCCTGGCGCTCAGTGTCGTCCTTCGAGGTTTCGCCCGCGTTGAAGCGCAGGTTCTCGATCACCGCGATCTCGCCGTTCTCGAGAGCCGCGACGGTTTCGGAGGCAGACGAGCCGACGGTGTCGGAGGCGAAGTCGACCGGCTTGCCGAGCAGCTCCGAGAGCCGCTTCGCGACCGGCTCGAGGCTGTACTGCGGGTCGGGAGCGCCGTCGGGGCGCCCGAGGTGTGAGCACACGACGACGCGCGCGCCCGCTTCGAGGAGCGTGTTCAGGGTCGGCAGCGAGGCGCGAACGCGACCATCGTCCGTGATGACGCCGTCCTTCAGGGGGACGTTCAGATCACAACGGACGATGACGCGCTTGCCCTCGAGCGAACCCAGCGATTCCAGGGTGCGCAGGGTCATATCGGGCTCAGAGACGCTCAGCGACGTACTCGGTCAGGTCGACGAGACGGTTGGAGTAACCCCACTCGTTGTCGTACCAGCTGGAGACCTTGACCAGGTTGCCGCTGACGTTGGTCAGCTCGGAGTCGAAGATCGAGGAGTGCGGGTTGAGCTGGATGTCGCTCGACACGATCGGGTCCTCGGTGTACTCCAGGATTCCGTTCAACCGGCCGTCGGCCGCCGCCTCGCGGTACGCCGCGTTGATCTCGTCTGCGGTGAGGTCGTCGCGCTCCGAGATGATCGTGAGGTCGACGATCGAGCCTGTGGGAACCGGAACGCGGTACGAGGAGCCGCTCAGCTTGCCATTGAGCTCGGGCATCACATGCCCGATGGCCTTGGCCGCACCGGTCGACGCGGGAACGATGTTGATGGCTGCCGCGCGGGCACGACGCAGGTCGCCGTGCGGGCCGTCCTGCAGATTCTGATCAGCCGTGTACGCGTGTGCGGTCATCATGAAGCCGCGCTCGATGCCGAACTTGTCGTTGAACACCTTCGCGAGAGGTGCGAGACAGTTCGTGGTGCACGAGGCGTTGGAGATGATGCTGTGGTTCGCCGCGTCGTAGGTATCTTCGTTCACGCCCATGACGAACGTGCCGTCGACGTCCGTTCCCGGAGCGGAGATGATGACCTTCTTGGC
>JBQDFB010000001.1:49810-63624 GCA_052085045.1 Microbacteriaceae bacterium
TTACGTCCGATACGACCGAAGCCGTTGATACCGATCTTGACAGACACTAAGGTCTCCTGATTGTCATGCGCGGAGTGCGCGTTTTCGGGGGTTTCGTGGACAACGGCGTCCCGACGGGCATGATGTCCGCCGGGACGCCCGTCTTGATTACGACAGTACCAGCAGGCCGTTCGTCT
Source organism: Microbacteriaceae bacterium (assembly GCA_052085045.1). Lineage (GTDB taxonomy): Bacteria > Actinomycetota > Actinomycetes > Actinomycetales > Microbacteriaceae > Microbacterium. Next base: position 49,987 of record JBQDFB010000001.1, read on the forward strand.
GCTTGCGGGCGACATCGAGACGCTGGGCGACGTTCTCCCAGTTGGCGATGTTCCAGGAAGCCTTCACGTAGTCGGCCTTGACGTTCAGGTAGTCGAGGTAGAAGGCGTGCTCCCACATGTCGAGCTGGAACAGCGGGATCGTGCCCTGCGCGGTGTTCGCCTGCTGGTCGAACAGCTGCTGGATGATCAGGCGCTGGCCGATCGAGTCCCAGCTGAGGACGGCCCAGCCGGAGCCCTGGATGCCGGTCGCGGCAGCGGTGAAGTGCGCCTGGAACTTCTCGAAGGAGCCGAAGTACTCGTCGATCGCGGCCTTCAGCTCGCCCTCGGGCTGTCCGCCGTCGTTCGGCGACAGGTTCGTCCAGAAGATCGAGTGGTTGACGTGACCGCCGAGGTTGAACGCGAGGTCCTTCTCGAGCTTGTTCACGTTCGCGAGGTTGCCGCTGTCGCGGGCCTCGGCGAGTGCATCCAGAGCCGTGTTCGCGCCTGCAACGTAGGTCGCATGGTGCTTGTCGTGGTGCAGCTCCATGATCTTGCCGCTGATGTGCGGTTCCAGCGCCGCGAAGTCATAGGGGAGGTCGGGGAGCGTGTATACAGCCATGTCGCTTTTCATCCAATCCGCGCCGCGCCGCGGCGCTTGTCGGTTCCTCCGCACCATCCGAATGCGGCGCGGAGCAGACGTCTTCATCCTACTGACGACAACACGCCTCCGGCCAGGATACTTCCGTGGATGACGGGAAATTCAGACGTCGAGCCCGGCGGGCACCGCGGATTCCGTGCCGGGCACGCCGTCCTGCTGCGCGCGCTTGTCTGCCATGGCCAGGAGGCGCCGGATGCGACCGGCGACGGCATCCTTCGTCAGCGGCGGGTCGGCGTGGTGTCCGAGCTCGTCGAGGCTCGCGTCGCGATGGGCGAGCCGGAGCTCGCCGGCGAGACGCAGGTGATCGGGAACGGTCTCGCCCAGGATCTCCAGAGCCCGCTCGACTCGTGCACAGGCCGCGACCGCCGCCTGTGCTGAGCGGCGCAGGTTCGCGTCGTCGAAGTTGACCAGACGGTTCACGCCGGCACGCACCTCACGGCGCTGACGCATCTCCTCCCACGCTGCGGCGGTCTTCTGAGCGCCCATCTGCGCGAGGATCGAGCGAATTGCCTCGCCTTCGCGCACGACCACGCGCGGCATTCCGCGCACTTCCCGAGCTTTCGCCGCCACGCCGAGGCGGTGTGCGGCGCCGACCAGAGCCATCGCGGCTTCCGAGGTCGGGCACGATACCTCGAGCATCGCCGATCGGCCCGGTTCCGAGAGAGAGCCGGCGGCAAGGAAGGCACCGCGCCACAGGCCGGCGATCTCCTCCCGCGATCCGGTGGTGAGGCGGTTGGGCAGCCCGCGGACGGGACGACGCCGCTGGTCGAGCAGGCCAGTCTGGCGGGCCAGGGTCTCCCCCGCGCCGATCACGCGAACGGCGTACCGGGCACCGTCGTGCGCAGTAGCCGACTGCACCTGCGCGATCTCGGGCCGCACGCCATAGATCTCGGCCAGATCGCGGGCGACGCGACGGGCGAGCAGATCCGCGTCGACCTCGGCCTCGACGGCGACACGGCCAGCGATGGAGTGAAGCCCGCCGGCGAACCGGAGGATCGCCGTCACTTCTGCGACGCGCACCGTCGGCGGTGCGTTGCGGATGCTGACGAGCTCAGCCTTGACATCGGTGGTAAGTGCCACAGGACTCCTTGAAAAGCTTGACGCGCCGGGTCGCGGCGCAAACACTCAGTTTACTGGCCGCGGCCAGGACTCCTCACTCGCGACCGAGATCGCGATGCCGGACGCTCACCGCCACACCGGGGATCTGGGAGAGGCGCTTGGCGAGTTCTTCGGCCATCGCAACCGATCGGTGCTTTCCCCCGGTGCATCCGATGGCCACCGTCGAGTGCCCCTTGTTCTCGCGCTGGTAGCCCTCGAGAACCGGCACCAGTGCCTTCGCATACGCCTCGAGGAACTCGGCCGCCCCTTCTTGGGCGAGCACGTAGTCGCGCACGTTGGCGTCCTGACCGGTGAAGCCGCGCAGATCGTCGTTCCAGAACGGGTTGGGCAGGAACCGCATATCGGCGACGAGGTCCACATCGGTGGGGAGCCCGTACTTGAAGCCGAAGCTGAGGAGGGTGAGCCGGTGTCTGGCTGCACCCTTCTCGGAGAAGGTCTCGGAGACCTGCGTCGCCAGCTGATGGATGTTCAGCGATGACGTGTCGATGACGATGTCCGCCGCCTCGCGTACCAGCGTGAGCCGAGAGCGTTCGAGCCGGATGCCGTCGAGCAGCGTACCGTCCTCCTGCAGCGGATGCGGGCGGCGCACGGATTCGAATCTCCGGACGAGCACGTCGTCCGAGGCATCGAGGAACACCACGCGCACGCTGCCCCGCGAGCGGAGGGCACGAGCGACTTCGGGGAAATCATTGAACAGGTTGCGTCCGCGGACATCGACGACCGCGGCAACCTTGGGCAGCGCACCGCCACCGAGACCGGTGAGGTCGAGCAGCGGGCGCAGCATCTGCGGCGGGAGGTTGTCGACCACGTACCAGCCGAGATCCTCGAGCGCGTTCGCGACAGTGGATCGCCCGGCGCCGGACATGCCGGTGACGATGAGGAACTCGTTCTTCTCCTCGGCGGCCATCCGTACTCCCTCTCCCCTGTCGAGAGACCAGCCTATCTATTCGCGAGGTGACTGTGGATGCTCTCGGCCAGAGCCGTTCCGATCCCTGGCACTTCCTGGATCTGTTCAGAGGTCGCGGCCTTGAGCGCCGCGACGGATCCGAAGTGCTTCAGCAGTGACTTGATGCGCGCTGCGCCGAGCCCCGGCACCTCTTCGAGCACCGTGCCGATGTCGCGGCGGCGACGGCGGCGCTGGTGGGTGATGGCGAATCGGTGCGCCTCGTCACGCAGACGCTGCAGCAGATACAGGGCCTCACTCGTGCGGGGCAGGATCACGGGGAAGTCCTCCCCCGGCAGCCAGATCTCTTCGAGCCGCTTCGCGATGCCGCACAGACCGATCTCGGTGTGCCCGGAGTCGCGCAGTGCGCGCGCTGCCGCCTCGACCTGGGGTTTTCCGCCGTCTACGAGGAGCAGTTGCGGCGGGTACGAGAACCTCGGCCTCTTGCGCGTGGTCACGACTTCACCGTCGGTCGCGAGCGGATCTGTGAGGACGTCGGTCTCGGGCTCGATCTCCTCAGGCCGATCCAGGTAGGCGAGCCGGCGCATGAGCACCTGGTGCATCGAGTCGGTGTCGTCGGTCGTCTCGGCGATGTTGAACGACCGATATTGGTCCTTGCGCGGAAGCCCGTCTTCGAACACCACCATCGAGGCGACGACGTTGGTACCGCCGAGGTGCGAGATGTCGAAGCATTCGATGCGCAGCGGTGCCTCGTCGAGACCGAGCGCCTCCTGCAGGTCGGTGAGCGCCTGGGTGCGCGACACGTAGTCGCTCGTGCGCCGGGTCTTGTGCCGGATCAGCGCCTGCTGGGCGTTGAGGGTCGCCGTGCGCATGAGGTCTGCCCGCTGACCGCGATGAGCCACGGCGATCTCGACTCGCCGACCGCGGCGCTCGCGCAGCCACACCTCGAGCTCTTCAGCGGCGTCTGGCAGCGACGGCACGAGGACGCGACGAGGCACATCGACACCCTCGCCGTACGCGCGCTGCAGCACCTGGTCGACGAGATCGGCGCCGGAGATGTCGATCTCCTTCTCGATCGTCGTCGCACGCACCCCGCGCACGCGGCCGCCGCGGATGGTGAACTGCTGCACGGTCGCCGCGAGCTCGTCTTCGGCGATGCCGAACAGATCGGCGTCCTCGTTCGCTGGCAGCACGAGAGCACTCTTGCCCAGCACGGCCTCGATCGACGCGAGCTGGTCGCGGTACTTCGCGGCAGCCTCGTAGTCCATCGCGGTCGACGCGGCGCGCATGCGCGTGGTGAGCTGTTTCGTGAACCGTTCGTCACCCCCGGCCATGAAGGCGACGAAGTCGTCGACGATCGCTCGGTGCTCCTCGATCGTCACCCTCATCGAGCACGGACCACCGCACTTGCCGATCTGGCCGGGAAAGCATGGCCGACCGGTCGCCATGGCGCGCTTGTAGCTGGCATCGCTGCAGGTGCGGATCGGGAACACCTTGATCATCAGATCGATCGTGTCGTGCACGGCCCACACCTTCGGGTATGGACCGAAATAACGCGCCCCAGGGATCTTCCGATTGCGCGTGACCATCACCCGTGGCGCCTCGTCCCCGAGCGTCACTGCCATGAACGGATACGACTTGTCGTCCTTGTAGCGGACGTTGAACGGCGGATCGAACTCCTTGATCCACATGTACTCCAGCTGCAGCGAATCGACGTCGGTGGAGACGACCGTCCATTCCACCGATGATGCCGTGGTGACCATCCGCCGCGTGCGCTCGTGCAGAGTGCGCAGCGGTGCGAAGTAGTTCGACAGGCGCTGCCGCAGATTCTTGGCCTTGCCGACGTACAGCACCCGGCCCTGGGCATCCAGGAACCGGTACACCCCCGGGGCCGTCGGGATCTCGCCCTGCGCAGGCTTGTACGGAAGGACGTCGGCCATCAGCTGGCCTTCCGGGCTCCGCGCCCCTCATCGAGGATCTCGGCGAGGAAGAGCCCGGTGTGGCTCTCTTCGACGCGGGCGATCTGCTCCGGTGTGCCGGTCGCAAGGATCTCGCCGCCGCCCGAGCCGCCTTCAGGCCCGAGGTCGATGACCCAGTCCGCCGACTTGATGACATCGAGGTTGTGCTCGATGACGATCACCGTGTTGCCCTTGTCGACCAGGCCGCTGAGCACCTCGAGGAGCTTGCGGACGTCTTCGAAGTGCAGCCCGGTGGTCGGCTCGTCGAGCACGTAGACGCTGCGACCGTTGCTGCGACGCTGGAGCTCGGTGGCGAGCTTCACGCGCTGGGCCTCGCCGCCGGACAGAGTCGTCGCGGACTGACCGAGGCGCACGTAGCCGAGGCCGACGTCGACGAGCGTCTTCATGTAGCGGTAGATCGCCTGGATCGGCTCGAAGAACTCCGCTGCTTCTTCGATGGGCATCTCGAGGACCTCGGCGATGTTCTTGCCCTTGTAGTGCACGGCCAGGGTGTCGCGGTTGTACCGCTTGCCGTGGCAGACCTCGCAGTCGACGTACACGTCGGGCAGGAAATTCATCTCGATCTTGATCGTGCCGTCACCGGAGCACGCCTCGCAGCGACCACCCTTGACGTTGAAGCTGAAACGGCCGGGCTGATAGCCGCGGACCTTCGCCTCGGGCGTCTCAGCGAAGAGCGACCGGATACGGTCGAAGACGCCCGTGTAGGTCGCCGGGTTCGACCGCGGGGTGCGGCCGATCGGCGCCTGGTCGACGTGGACCACCTTGTCGAGGTTATCGAGCCCGGTGACACGCGTGTGCTTGCCGGCGAGCGTGCGTGCGCCGTTGAGCTTGGAGGCCAGCACCCGGTAGAGAATGTCATTGACCAGCGAGGATTTGCCCGAGCCGCTCACACCGGTGACCGCGGTGAGCAAACCCAGCGGGAAGTCGACCGAGACGTTCTTGAGGTTGTTCTCGCGGGCTCCGACCACAGTCAGCTGGCGCTTCCGGTCGATCTTGCGACGCTTCTTCGGCGTCGGGATCTCCCGGCGACCGGAGAGATAGTCGCCGGTCATCGACGCCGTATCGTCGAGCAGCGCCGAGTACGGCCCGGAGTGCACGACCCCGCCGCCGTTGACACCGGCGCCAGGACCGATGTCGACGACCCAGTCGGCGGATTCGATGGTCTCTTCGTCGTGCTCGACGACGATCAGGGTGTTGCCGAGGTCACGGAGCTTCTGCAGCGTCTGGATCAGGCGACGGTTGTCGCGCTGGTGCAGTCCGATGGAGGGCTCGTCGAGCACGTACAGCACGCCGGTGAGACCGGAGCCGATCTGGGTGGCCAGGCGGATGCGCTGCGCCTCGCCACCCGAGAGCGAACCGGCCGAGCGACTCAGATTCAGATAGTTCAGCCCGACCTGCAGCAGGAAGTCGAGGCGAAGACGGATCTCGCGCAGCACCTGGGCCGCGATCTTCGCCTCGCGCTCGGTGAGGGTGAGGTGCTCCATGAAATCGCGGGCGTCAGCGAGGCTGAGGTGCGAGATCTCGGCGATCGAGTGCTCGTGCACCTTGACCGCGAGCACCTCCGGCTTGAGGCGGTTGCCGTCGCACGCCGGGCACGGCACCTCGCGCAGGTACTCGCCCCAGCGCGCGCGCTGATTGTCGCTCTCGGCCTGGGCGTACTGCCGCTCGATGTACGGCACGACGCCTTCGAAACCTGAGGCGTAGCGCATCTCACGGCCGTAGCGGTTCTTCCACTTGACGGTGACTTTGTAGTTGTCCCCGCGCAGCACTGCATCCTGCACATCGACGCGCAGGTCCCTCCATGGAGTGTCGAGGGAGAAGTTCAAGTCGCGGGAGAGCCCCTCGAGCAGCCGCTCGTAGTACTGGAACAGCCCCTTGCCCTGCGTGGTCCAGGGAATGATGACGCCCTCGCGGATCGAGAGTTCTTCGTCCGCCAGCATCAGATCGACATCCACCGACATGCGGGTACCGAGCCCCGAACAGGTCGGGCATGCGCCGAACGGCGCATTGAACGAGAACGTGCGCGGCTCGATCTCTGTGAGCGCGATCGGGTGCCCGTTCGGGCAGGCGAGCTTCTCCGAGAATGACTGCCAGGCGTCGTCGCCTTCTTCATCGACGAAGTTGATCTGGATGACGCCGCCGGCGAGGCCGAGCGCCGTCTCGACCGAGTCGGTGACGCGGCCGAGGATGTCATCGGATGCCACGAGCCGGTCGACGACCACGGCGATGTCGTGCTTGTAGCTCTTCTTCAGCGTCGGCGGTTCGGCGAGCTGGATGAGGTCGCCGTCGACGATCGCACGAGAGTAGCCCTTTGCGCCGAGCTCGCGGAACAGGTCGACGAACTCGCCCTTCTTCTGCGAGACGATGGGCGCGACGACCTGGTACCGGGTGCGCTCTGGCAGCTCCATCAGTTGGTCGGCGATCTGCTGCACCGTCTGACGCTGGATGCGCTCACCGCACTCGGGGCAGTGCGGGATGCCGATGCGCGCCCACAGCAGACGCATGTAGTCGTAGATCTCGGTGATCGTGCCGACGGTCGATCGCGGGTTGCGGTTCGTCGATTTCTGATCGATCGAGACGGCCGGGCTCAGCCCTTCGATGAAGTCGACATCCGGACGGTCGACCTGACCGAGGAACTGCCGCGCGTAGGCGCTCAGCGACTCGACGTAGCGGCGCTGCCCTTCGGCGAAGATCGTGTCGAACGCCAGACTGGACTTTCCCGAACCGGACAGACCGGTGAACACGACCAGCGAGTCGCGGGGGATGTCGATGTCGACGTTCCTGAGATTGTGCACGCGGGCACCGCGAACACTGAGTTTTCCTGGGGTGGCGACGGGGACTATGGGCACCGCACAAGTCTACGAGGGACCACAGACACTGGCGTCGGTCAGACGAGGCCGCGACCGACGAACGGAGACAGCCCGTCACGCAGAGAGGCGACCTGTTCCATGTCCATGTGCACGGCGGCCATGACCTGTCGCGGTACGTCGAGGGCGCGCTCGCGCAGGCGAGTGCCGGCATCCGTGAGACGAATGTCGAGGCGGCGCTCGTCCGCCGCGCTGCGCTCTCGCATGACGAGACCTTCGCTCTCGAGCCGCTTCACGAGCGGAGACGCCGTGGCGGGATCCAGTGCGAGATCGGCAGCGAGGTCGTTCAACGCTCGGGGCGAACGTTCCCAGAGCGCGAGCATGACGAGGTATTGCGGATGCGTGAGACCCAGCGGCTCGAGAATGGGCCGGTAGATCGCCACGACGTTGCGGGCCGCGGTGACCAGCGCGAAGCAGAGCTGGTTCTCGAGCTTGAGCATGTCATCGGCATCCGTCACGCCTCGATTATACATACCGCACAAATCATTAGTACACTAACTGACATGGAGAACAGTTCAGAACGAGTGCCGCTGCGCACACGCATCCGCGAAGCGGGCGGACTGTACCGGTGGTTCAACACCAACCTGATCAAGCTAGCGGGGCCCGCAGCTGTCGGGCCGTATGAGGCGACTCCTCCGCCGACGGCGGCAGAGCGTGCGGAACGAGCCTGCCCGCTCTGCGGTCGCCCGATGACCGAGCACGAGATCGACCGGAGCGGGCCCAAGCCGCTCATGCACTGCCCTCAGGGCTGACTGGCGGCGCTCTCCCGGGCGGTGTCGATCCAGGACATCAGTTCCTCATCGTCGGCGATCGCCGTGGGCGCCACGTCGAGCCAGCTCGGTCCCATCGTCTTCCCGCCCATCACCGCGATCTCGACACCGGGTTCTGTCAGCAGGGCCGTGCCGCGCTCGTCGGTGACGCGTACGAGCAGGACACCCTCTTTGCGCGTGCCCACCAGGATGCGGCCGTTCAGCAGAAACGCCCGCGTACCGAACATGCGCTTCTCCTCCAGCCCCGGCTCTGCCATCAGGAGAGCGCGGACCCTGTCGGCGAGTTCCGTGGCAGCGGCATCCATAGGTGACATCTTCGCACTCAGGCGTGGCCGGCGCGCTCCATCGCCCGCAGCTCTTTCTTGAGGTCTTGAACTTCATCTCTGAGCCGCCCGGCGAGCTCGAACTTCAGCTCATCTGCGGCGGCGAGCATCTGCGCAGACAGATCTTCGATCGTCGCCTCAAGCTGCTGGGCGCCCTCGGCGGCGATGCCTTCGCGACGCAGCTGCGGCGTCGGACTCTTGCCCTTGCCCGACTTCGTCTTGCTCTTCGCACGGATCATGTCCTGCGTATCGGATGCTTCGCGTGCGAGTGCATCGGTGATGTCGGCGATGCGCTTGCGCAGCGGCTGCGGATCGATCCCGTGCTCGGTGTTGTAGGCGACCTGCTTCTCACGGCGACGATCGGTCTCTTCGATCGCCTTCGCCATCGAGTCGGTCATATTGTCGGCGTACATGTGCACCTCACCAGACACATTTCGCGCCGCGCGGCCGATCGTCTGAATGAGCGAGGTTCCCGATCGCAGGAAACCCTCCTTGTCAGCATCCAGGATCGCCACGAGAGACACCTCGGGCAGGTCGAGGCCCTCGCGGAGCAGGTTGATGCCGACCAGGACGTCGTAGACGCCCTGGCGCAGTTCGCTGAGAAGTTCGACGCGGCGCAGAGTATCGACGTCAGAGTGCAGGTACCGAACGCGGACACCGTGCTCGCCCAGGAAGTCGGTGAGCTCTTCGGCCATCTTCTTGGTCAGCGTCGTCACGAGCACGCGCTCGTCTTTCTCGACCCGCACGCGGATCTCTTCGAGGAGATCGTCGATCTGCCCCTTGGACGGCTTGACGATGATCTCAGGGTCGACGAGACCGGTCGGGCGGATGATCTGCTCGACCACGCCGTCAGCGATGCCCATCTCATACTTTCCCGGAGTCGCCGACAGATACACGGTCTGCCCGATCCGGTTCTTGAACTCGTCGAACCGCAGCGGCCGGTTGTCCATAGCACTCGGCAGCCGGAACCCGTGGTCGACGAGGGTGCGCTTTCGCGAGGCATCCCCCTCGTACATTGCACCGATCTGCGGCACAGTGACGTGCGACTCGTCGATCACGAGCAGGAAGTCGTCGGGGAAGAAGTCCAGCAGTGTGTGCGGAGGTTCGCCCGCCTCGCGGCCGTCGAGGTGTCGGGAGTAGTTCTCGATGCCGGAGCAGAATCCCAGCTGCTGCAGCATCTCGAGGTCGAACGTCGTGCGCATGCGAAGTCGCTGCGCCTCGAGCAGCTTGCCCTGGCGTTCGAACTCGGCCAAACGCTCGGCGAGCTCGGTTTCGATCGTGCCGATCGCACGCTGAACGACGTCGGTTCCCGCCACATAGTGCGAGGCGGGGAAGATCGGAATGGCATCCAGCTTCTCGATCACGTCTCCGGTGAGCGGATGCAGGGAGTACAGCCCCTCGATCTCGTCGCCGAACAGTTCGATGCGGATCGCGTGCTCTTCGTACACCGGGATGATCTCGATCGTGTCTCCGCGCACGCGGAAGTTGCCGCGCGAGAAGTCGACGTCGTTGCGGTTGTACTGCATCGAGATGAACTGCCGGATCAGGGCGTCGCGGTCATACCGCTCCCCCACCTGCAGCGCGACCATGGCGCGCAGGTACTCCTCCGGAGCACCGAGGCCGTAGATGCACGACACCGTCGAGACCACCACGGTGTCGCGGCGGCTGAGGAGGGAGTTGGTCGTCGAGTGGCGTAGCCGCTCGACCTCGGCGTTGATCGACGAGTCCTTCTCGATGAAGGTATCGGTCTGCGGCACGTAGGCCTCTGGCTGGTAGTAGTCGTAGTACGAGACGAAGTACTCGACCGCATTGTTCGGCATGAGCTCGCGGAACTCGTTCGCCAGCTGTGCGGCCAGCGTCTTGTTGTGCGCCATGACGAGCGTCGGACGCTGCACCTGCTCGATCAGCCAGGCCGTCGTCGCGGACTTGCCCGTACCGGTCGCCCCCAGCAGGACGACATCGGTCTCACCGGCGTTGATACGCGCGGCGAGCTCGGCGATCGCCTGCGGCTGGTCGCCCGCGGGCATGTACTCGCTGACCACTTCGAAGGGGCGGACGCTGCGCGTGGTTTGCATGGTTCCAGCGTAAGCGCCCCCACCGACATCGGATCGGTGCTGCCGTTCGCCGATCACAAGCCCTCTCGCGCAGGAGCATCCGGGCGCAGCGTTGCCAGCGCGATGAGCGCGGCGACCGCTCCCATCGTGATCACGATCGTCAGGAACCAGTTCCAGCCCAGTGCACCGAAGGCGATGCCGAGGGCCCAGCCGAACAGGCTCGAACCGGCGTAGTAGGCGAAGTAATACAGCGACGGCGCCTGCGCGCGACTGTCCGAGTCGGCGAGCACCGGAGCCCAGCTCGAGGCGATGGCGTGTGCGCCGAAGAATCCCGCTGTGAACACCACGAGACCGGCGAGGATGACGATCGGATGCGGGATGAGCATGAGTGCGGCCCCGACGCCGAAGACGCCGATCGACCCCAGCAGCACACGCCGCCGCCCGTTTCGCGTCGCCAGCGACCCGGCCCACGGCGAGGAGACAGTGCCGGCGAGATAGGCGAGGAACAGCAGTGTCACCAGCCACACCGGCAGCAGGAACGGCGGTGCGAGCAGATGGAAGCCGAGGTAGTTGTAGACGGCGACGAAGGCTCCCATGAGCAAGAAGCCCTGCGCGTAGAGCGCGAGCAGCTGCGGTGAGCGCAGAGCTCGCGCCAGACGCGCGAGCATTCCCGGCCCGGCATCCATTCGGAGTCGGCCGGGCACGAACCGGCGGGCGCGGGGAGAAAGCCACAGGAACAGGGCGGCGGCGAAGGCGCAGAGCACGGTGACGCTCCACGCGCCGATCCGCCAGTCGAACACCTCGCCCAGCGGTCCGGCGACCAGACGTCCCGAGAGCCCGCCGACCGTCGTCCCGGCCGTGTAACTGCCCGCGGCCGCGGCGACATGCCGCATGTGCACCTCCTCGCTGAGGTATGCGAGCGCGACGGCAGGCACGGCTCCGAGCGCGAGCCCCTCGGCGAGGCGCAGTGCCAGCAGCATTTCGATGCCGATGCTGAAGGGAGCGGTGAGTCCGAAAACAGTCGCGGCAATGATGCCGATCGCCATCGCCGGAACGCGCCCGATGCGATCCGCCACCATCGACCACGGGATGACAGCGGCGGCGATACCGAGCGTGGCAGCCGACACGGTCAGTGCCGCCGTGGACGGCGTGATGTGAAGGTCAGCGCTCACCTGCGGCAGCACGGCCTGCAGCGAGTACAGCTGCGCAAACGTGGCGACTCCGGCGAAGAACAGGCCGGCGATCAGTCGCCGGTACGAGCCCGAGCCGGGAACGTGTCCGGCGAACTCCGGAACGCTCACGCGCCCGCGAGCTGCTTCCAGACGGCATCCGTCTGCTCGAGCGTGTGCTCCATCGTGCCGGACGTGTCGATCACGGTGTCGGCGATCTCCAGACGCTTCTCATCGGAGACCTGGGCGTCGATGCGGTCCTGCGCGGCTGCCGGCTCCATGCCGCGCAGGTCGATCAGCCGCCGCAGGCGCTCCGCCGCGGGCGCATGCGCGACGATGATCGTGTCCCACGGGTCATCCGCCCTGGCCTCGACGAGCAGCGGAACGTCGTAGACGACCACGGCATCGGCATCCGTCTCGAAAGCCTCACGGAATCGGCGAGCCGACTCGGCACGCACGGCCGGGTGCACGATCGCGTTCAGACGCTTCAGCGCAGCGTCATCGCCGAAGACCCGCGCGCCGAGCCCTGCGCGATCCAACGCACCAGAAGAATCGATGACGTCATCGCCGAACGCATCCGCGATCTCGCGGAGCACGGGCGAGCCCGGCGCCTGGACATCCCGGACGATCTGATCAGCATCGACGATGACCGCGCCGTGCTCCTGAAGACGACGGGCGATCGTGGACTTTCCGGAGGCGATGCCGCCGGTCAGAGCGATGAGGGGCATGGCTCCATCCTGGCACGCGCCACGCCGCGCTCAGCGCGCCAACAGCTGCCGCTTCGAGGTGATCACGCCGGTGTCGAATCCAGCCAGGTGCAGGCCGCCGTGGAAGCGGGCGTGCTCGATCTTGATGCAGCGGTCCATGACGACCGAGAGACCCGCGCTCTCGGCGATGGCAGCGGCCTCCTCGTTCCACGAGCCCAGTTGCAGCCACAGCGCGTTCGCTCCCACATCGACGGCCTCCTGCGCGACGCCGGGCAGGTCGTCGTGCTTGCGGAAGACATCCACGATGTCGGGCACCACCGGCAGATCGGCCAGCGATGCGTAGGCGGGCTGGCCGAGGATCTCCGTCTCGCGCGGGTTCACGAAGTACAGGTCGTAGGGCGAGCTCGAGAGCAGGTATGTCGCAACGAAGTACGACGCGCGCGCCGGGTTGTTCGACGCGCCGACGATCGCGATGGAGCGAGAGCGGCGCAGCAGGGCGAACCGGTCCTGCTGGCTGGGGCTCACCCAGGTGCGTCCTGTGTCGGCGGGCGCACCCGGCAGCTCGCACGCAGCCCCGTCGGCCGCGGGCGGGGTGAACGCGCAGGTGTCGTCGGTGCTCATCGTGTTGCTCCCGTCGCTGCGGTGAGGGCCTGGTCGAGATCCCAGATGATGTCGTCCGGATCCTCGAGACCGACCGAGATGCGAATGAGGTCGGCGGGTGCGCCGGCCGCGACGAGCTGCTCGGCGGTCAACTGACGGTGAGTGGTGGATGCCGGGTGGATGACGAGTGTGCGCGCATCGCCGATATTCGCGAGGTGCGAAGCGAGCTGCAGATTCTCGATCAGGGTCTCACCGGCGGCACGCCCGTCATCGGCTGCGACGCCGAACGCGAAGACGGATCCGGGCCCCAGCGGCAGATACTTCGCCGAGCGTTCGTGGTGCGCGTGCGACTCGAGCCCTGCCCAGGTGACGTACGAGATGCGCGGGTCGGACTCCAGCCACTCCGCGACGATCCGGGCGTTCGCGAGATGGGCGTCGATGCGCTGCGGCAGCGTCTCGATCCCCTGCAGCAGGTTGAACGCGGCCTGCGGGCTGAGCGCGGGCCCGAT
>JBQDFB010000001.1:63724-112989 GCA_052085045.1 Microbacteriaceae bacterium
GTCGTCTCGACGCCGAATCGGCGCAGCGTGACGTCGAGCTGGGTGACCGTGCCGCCGTAGAGCTGCGCGGAGGCGACGACGTGGTCGCCAGCGCCGACGAGGGCGGCGAACGTGATGAACTCGGCGCTCATGCCGGATGCCGTCGCTACCGCTCCGATGCCGCCCTCGAGTGATGCCAGTCGCTCCTCGAGAGCTGCGACCGTGGGGTTGCCGATGCGGGAGTAGATGTTGCCGTACTTCTGCAGGGCGAACAGGTTCCCGGCATCCTGGGCGTCGTCGAATACGAACGAGGTGGTCTGGTAGATCGGCACGGCGCGCGCGCCGGTGGCGGCATCCGGTGTTCCGCCGGCGTGGAGGGCGCGGGTGCGGAACCCGAAGCGGTGTTCTTCCGTCATGACTTCCTTAGATCTGATCTCGAAAACTCTGCGAGGGCCGCGGCGACGCCATCGACGGCATCCGGGTTCTGCAGCGAGGTGGTGTCGCCGAGCGGCTGCGGTTCGCGGTTGGCGCGGCGATCCTGTTCAGCCTCCCACAGCTGCGCGAGCAGCCTGCGCATGATCTTGCCCGAGCGGGTCTTGGGCAGGTCGGGCACGACGACGACGTGCCGCGGTTTCGCGACGGGGCCGATCTCACGCGCGACGCGGCTCTGCAGAGCGGATGCCGTCACCTCGCCGTTTCCGGACGGCATGACGAACGCGACCACGGCCTGCCCGGTCAGAGCGTCGGAGACCCCTGCGGTGCCGGCCTCCCCCACGGTCGGATCGGCGACGAGGGCCGACTCGATCTCGATGGTCGACAGTCGGTGGCCGGAGACGTTCACGACGTCATCCAACCGGCCGAGGATCCAGATGTGCCCGTCGGCGTCGCGCGTGGCGCCGTCGCCGGCGATGTAATAGCCGCCGTACTCACCGTGCCCGGCATACGTCGACCAGTAGGAGTCGCGGTACCGCTGCGGGTTGCCCCACACCGTACGCGCCATGCCCGGCCAGGGCCGCCGGACGACGAGAGTGCCGGCGCGACCGGCAGAAGCGTCGTCGCCGTTCTCGTCGACGACAGCGACATCGATGCCGGGCAGCGCCAGAGAGGCCGAGCCGGGTTTGAGCGCGGTCACCCCGGGCAGCGGCACGATCATCGCCGCGCCCGTCTCGGACTGCCACCAGGTGTCGATGATCGGCAGAGCGTCGCGCCCGAACGTGCGGCGGAACCACACCCACGCCTCGGGGTTGATCGCTTCCCCGACGGTGCCGAGCAGGCGGATGCTGGACACGTCGTACCCGGCGGGCAATTCACCGCCGAACCAGGTCATGAACGTGCGGATCAGTGTGGGCGCCGTGTAATAGACCGTCACGCCGTAGCGCTCGATGATCTCGAGGTGCCGCTCGCGGTGCGGGCTGTCGGGGGTGCCCTCGTAGATGACCTGCGTCAGGCCGTTCGACAGCGGCCCGTAGATCTCGTAGGTGTGCGCGGTGACCCAGGCGAGGTCGGCGGTGCACCAGTGCACGTCGTCGGGCTTGGCGTCGAAGTGGGCCCAATGCGCCCAACTCGCATGTGCGAGATAGCCGCCGGAGGTGTGCACGAGACCCTTCGGTTTCCCCGTGGTTCCCGACGTGTAGATGATGAAGAGCGGATGCTCCGCGTCGAACGGCTGGGCGTCATGCCGCGGGCTGGCGGTGTCGACGACGTCATGCCACCAGACGTCGCGCCCCGCGGTCCACGCCACGTCCTGACCGGTGCGGCGGACGACGAGCACGTGCTCAAGTTCCGGGAGGTCGTCGGCGGCGATGTCGGCCGCCGACTTCACCTCGACCGCGTTGCCGCGCCGGTACTGGCCGTCGCTGGTGACGAGCAGCTTGGCACCGGTGTCGGCGAGTCGGAATCGCACGGCCTCGGCGGAGAATCCCCCGAACACCAGCGAGTGCACGGCGCCGATGCGCGCGCAGGCGAGCGCGATGACCACGGTCTCGATGAGCACCGGCAGGTAGACCACGACCCGGTCCCCCGGCACGATTCCCAGCGCCGTCAGCGCGTTCGCGGCCTGTGACACGCGGCGCTGCAGGTCGGCGTAGGTGACCGCGGTGCGGTCGCCGGGCTCGCCCTCGAAGTGCAGGGCGACCTTGTTCCCGCGACCGGCGTCGACGTGACGGTCGACGCAGTTGTAGGCGACGTTCAGGGTTCCGCCGTCGAACCAGCGGGCCGCGGGGATCGCTCCGTCGGTCGGCGGCCGCCAGTCGAGAGCGGTGTGCCATGGCGTCGCCCAGTCCAGGCGCCGGGCGGCATCTTCCCAGAAGGCGATCGGGTCGGCATCCGCCCGGTCGTAGATCTCTGCGGTGACGTTCGCCTGCGCGTGGAACTCCGGTGACGGCGGATAGACGCGATCCTCGATCAGCCGGGCTTCCGGGGTCGGCGATGTCTCGTCGATCACGTCCATCTTTTGAGCAGTCGCCTTTCGATGAAACCGAGGATCGCATTCGTGATGGTGCCCAGCAGCGCGAGCAGCACGATCGCGAGGAGGATGCGGTCGACACGGCCGTTGTTCTGCGAGTCGTCGAGCAGGAATCCGAGCCCCATCGACGAGGCGATCAGCTCGGCGGCGACGAGGAACAGCCACGACTGGGCAAGGGCCAGTCGCAGGCCGGACATGACCGAGGGGATGACGGCGGGCAGCTGCACCGTGCGGAACAGCGACCAGCCGCGCAGGCTGAAGGAGCGTCCCGCCTCGACGAGCTGCGGGTCGACGTGCCGCAGCGCATCCGCAACCGTGGTGTACACCGGGAAGAACGCACCGATCGCGATCAGGGTGACCTTGGATTCCTCGCCGATCTGCATCCACAGGATCAGCAGCGGCACCCAGGCCAGTGACGGAACGGCCCGGAGTGCGGCGAGCGTCGGGCTCAGCAGCACGTCGCCGAGCTTCGACAGGCCGACGATCGCGGCGATGGCGAGGCCGACGAGCGATCCGATCGCGAAGCCGAGCAGCACCCGCTGCACCGAGATCGCGATGTGGGTCCAGAGCTGGCCGCGTTCGGCGAGATCGACACCGGCGGTGAACACGGATGCCGGGGTCGGCAGCCGATAGGTGGGCACGAAGCCCGACGTCGTGGCGATCTGCCAGGCGACGAGGATGACGACGGGCAGCAGGAGCCCGCCGATGAGGCGGACTCCCCGGCGGCTCCACACGCCACGCCCGGTGCTGCGGTTCGCGGCGCCCGGGAGCTCGAGCGCCTTGCGGGAGGCTTCGAGCGCAGCGGCCTCGGAGACGTCGCTCATCAGTCCTCGACGGCCTTCTCAGCGAATTCGGCGTGGACGATCTCGGACAGTGCCGTGTCGACGGCATCCTGACCGCCCTGCACGTCGCCGGAGTCGACGATCACCGGTGCGATCTTCTCGAGCACCTCGAGCTGCGCATCGCCGGGGACGCCATCGACGTCGAGGTTCGAGCGCTCCTCGATGACCGTCGTGGCCACGGCGATGTCGATGCCGGCGGCGTCGGCAAGCAGCTGCGCTGTCTCCTCGGGGTTCTCGAGAGCCCACGCGCGGGCATCCTCGTAGGCGTCGACGACGGCCTGCGCAAGGTCGGCGTGCTCGGTGATGAACTCCTCGGTGGCGTTGAGGAAGCCGTAAGTGTTGAAGTCGACGTTGCGGTAGATCAGCTTGTCACCGGTCTCGACCTCGGCGGCGGCCATGATCGGGTCCAGGCCCGCCCAGGCATCGACGGATCCGCCGTCGAGCGCCGCGCGGCCATCGGCGTGCTGCAGGTTCTGCACCTCGATGTCGTCGACGGTGAGGCCGCCCTCTTCGAGCGCCTGCAGCAGGAAGAAGTACGGGTCGGTGCCCTTGGTCGCAGCGACCGAGGTGCCGGCGAGGTCCTCCAGCGATGTGATGTCGCTGTCGGGCCCGGTGACGATCGCCGACCACTCGGGCTGCGAGTAGATGTCGATGACCTTGATGGGCGAACCGTTGGCACGGGCGAGCAGGGCCGCAGAGCCGGCGGTGGAGCCGACGTCGACCGAGCCCGAGCGCAGCAGCTCGTTGGCCTTGTTGGAACCAGCCGACTGCACCCACTCGACAGCCACATCGTCGCCGAGGATCTCGTCGAGGATGCCCTGGTCCTTGATGACCAGGCTCAGCGGGTTGTAGGTGGCCCAGTCGACGGTCACGGTGCTCGCGGACCATTCGCTGGATGCGTCGGGCGCGGCTTCGGCGTTCTCGCCGGCGACGCAGCCGGTCGCGATGAGCATCATCGCGCCGGCGATCGCGGTCGCAGGGACGATTCGGCCGGTGTTGATGCTCATCGGTTCTCCAGGGTGTTGCTGTGATGGGTGTCGACGCCGAGCCCTTCGAGGAGCTCGGCGCGCAGGGCCGCGATACCGCGATCGGCACGGTCGCGCGGGCGGATGCCGGGGACATCGATCGTGCGGGCGATCGATGCGGCATCCGGGTCGGGGTCGTCGGTCAGCGAGCGCAGCAGCAGCACGCGGTCCGCGAGGTAGAGGGCCTCTTCGACGTCGTGGGTGACGAGGAGGATGGTGGTGGGTTCGGCGGCGTGGATATCCAGCAGCAGATCCTGCATGCGCAATCTGGTCAGAGCGTCGAGCGCGCCGAACGGTTCGTCGAGCAGCAGCACGCTGGGGTTTCTGGCGAGGGCGCGGGCGAGCGACGCGCGCTGAGCCATGCCGCCGGAGACCTCGCGGGGCCGCTGCTTGGCGGCATGCTCGAGACCCACCAGGCGCAACAGCTCGCCGACGCGCTTCTTGCGGGCGCTTCCGCGCAGTCGGCGCGGCAGGCCGAGCTCGACGTTCTGGGCGAGGGTGCGCCACGGCAGGAGTCGGGGCTCTTGGAATGCGACCGCGGTGCGCTCGTCGGTGTCGGTGACGCCGGAGCCGTCGATGGTGATGACGCCGCCGGTGGGGGTGTCGAGACCGGCGATCAGTCGCAGGAGCGTCGATTTGCCGCATCCGGACGGTCCGACGACGGCGACGATCTCACCGGCGCCGAGATCGGTGTCGAGTCCGCGCAGCACCTGTCGAAGCCCCTCGGCGACGGCGAAGTGGCGCTCGACGCCCTCCAGACGCACGGCGGTGGCGGATCCCGCGGGCGCGGGCGTCTCGGTGCGCGGTGAGAGGAGTGCGGAGGTCATCCGTCCATCGTCGCGGAGCCGCCCGAATGTGACGAGTCGAAACGTAATGTTCCGTCACACATCGAGAATCTCGTGTATACGGAACGCGAAACGGGCCGCCACCCGCGCCTGTGAAGGCAGGGTGACGGCCCGTTTCGGGTGAGACGTTGTTACACGTTGCCGCCCGAGAGCTTCTCGCGCAGAGCGGCGAGAGCCTCGTCATCGGCAAGCGTGCCGGCGCCGGATGCATCGGCCGCGAACGTCTGGCCGGCAACAGCAGCGCCGAAGTCGTCGCCCGCAGCGGCCTCGGCCTCTGCTGCCTTGACGACTGCAGCCTTGTGTGCCTCCCAGCGACCCTGGGCGGCAGCGTACTCCTGCTCCCAGGCCTCGCGCTGAGCGTCGAAGCCTTCCTTCCAGGCACCGGTCTCGGGGTCGAAGCCCTCCGGGTACTTGTACTCGCCGTTCTCGTCGTACTCGGCGAGCATGCCGTACAGTGCCGGGTCGAACTCGGTGCCGTTGGGGTCGACCGACTCGTTGGCCTGCTTGAGCGACAGCGAGATGCGGCGGCGCTCGAGGTCGATGTCGATGACCTTGACGAAGACCTCTTCGCCGACGGAGACGACCTGCTCAGCCAGCTCGACGTGCTTGCTGGAGAGCTCGGAGATGTGCACGAGGCCCTCGATGCCGTCTGCGACGCGCACGAACGCACCGAACGGAACGAGCTTGGTGACCTTGCCCGCGGCGATCTGGCCGATCGCGTGGGTGCGAGCGAAGACCTGCCACGGGTCCTCCTGCGTCGCCTTCAGCGACAGGGAGACGCGCTCGCGGTCGAGATCGACCTCGAGGATCTCGACGGTGACCTCCTGGCCGACCTCGACGACCTCGGAGGCGTGCTCGATGTGCTTCCAGGACAGCTCGGAGACGTGCACGAGGCCGTCAACGCCGCCCAGGTCGACGAACGCACCGAAGTTGACGATCGACGAGACCTGGCCCTTGCGGACCTGGCCCTTGTGCAGGTTGTTGAGGAAGTTCGAGCGCGACTCGGACTGCGTCTGCTCGAGCAGCGCACGGCGGCTGAGCACGACGTTGTTGCGGTTCTTGTCCAGCTCGAGGATCTTCGCCTCGATCTCCTGGCCCAGGTACGGGGTCAGGTCGCGGACGCGGCGCAGCTCGATGAGCGAGGCCGGCAGGAAGCCGCGCAGGCCGATGTCGACGATGAGGCCGCCCTTGACGACCTCGATGACGGTGCCGGTGACGACGCCGTCGTCTTCCTTGATCTTCTCGACGTCTCCCCAGGCGCGCTCGTACTGTGCGCGCTTCTTGGAGAGGATCAGACGGCCTTCCTTGTCCTCCTTCTGGAGAACGAGAGCCTCGACCTCGTCGCCGACCTGGACGACCTCGTTGGGGTCAACGTCGTGCTTGATGGAAAGTTCGCGGGAGGGGATGACACCCTCGGTCTTGTATCCGACGTCGAGCAGAACCTCATCGCGGTCGATCTTGACGATCGTGCCTTCGATGATGTCGCCGTCGTTGAAGAACTTCAGAGTCTTCTCGACCGCGGCCAGGAAGTCCTCAGCAGATCCGATGTCGTTGATGGCGACCTGCTTGGTGGCCGGGGCGGTCGTTGCGGTAGTCATGTAGTGGGTTGTCCTTGTGGGTGGATACTCGGGCCTCTTCGGAATTCGCGCATGCGTGAACCCGCTGGAGAAGCAGATGGATTTGGTTGATGACACACGGGCGCGCGAGTGCACGCCACGAGTGACACTTCAGATTATCAGAATTCGGCCACCTTCGGTGCTGTGGATAACTTCGGTGGGATGCCGCAGGTTCACGTTAGCGTTGGCCCGTGAGTTCCCTGCGATCGAAGACGAGCCGGATCCGGATGCTGGCACTGCTGGCCGTGGCCGGCGCAACGCTCAGCGCCTGTGCCCCGACACCCGAGCCATCCCCCACACCGACCGCCGCATTCGCCAGCGAACAAGAGGCCTTCGCCGCCGCGGAAGAGACGTACCGGGCGTACAACGATGCGCTTAACGCGGTCGATATTGGTGATCCGTCGACGCATGAGGCGGTGTTCGCACTTGCGAGCGGCGACTTCGAAGCGGCGGATCGAAAGTCGTTCTCGGAACTACGCGCGGAAAACTACTCGATGCGGGGCAAGACCGTGCTTACCAAGTTCGACGGCATTGAAACCGAAACGCCCTTCGACGAAGTTGTCGCCCTCGTCTGCCTTGATGTCAGTGATTCTGATGTTATCGACGAATCAGGTCGGTCAGTTGTTTCTCCTGATCGACCAGATTTGAATGCAGTTCGAGTGACGTTCAGGGGATCAGCTGGGGATCTGTTGATCGATCATGCTGAACGAGACGAGAACAGCGCATGCGCCGACTAGCAACTGGGCTCGTCATTGGAATCACTTTGTTTGCAATGGGGACGGGCGACAACGAAGACAGTATCGGCGGAGTCGACATCATCACAGGCAACGACGGCGACGGCGTTGTCGTTGAGGGGTCGCGTGAGACCGAGCACGACCCCGGAACCACGCCCGTCGACGACGCCGGCTGGCAGCCACCCGTCGCCGATGCTGAGCCCCCTCCGACTCGGGATGAGGTTTTCTCCAGGTGCCTCGTCGTCTGGGACTCGTACCGACGGTGCTTCCTCGAGCAGGAGAAGCCTGACGAAGCCAGGGACGAGGAGGAGGAAGCCGCCACTCTCCCGGCGATCACGATCTCCGACCTCGCTCGGTTCGCGCCGGACGGTGCCGTCGTCACCGGCGAGCCGGATAACGTCGGCGTCGCCGGCCTGCCGACGAACTTCGTGACTACCGCGTCCGAGCACACCGTCGATGCCACTCTGTTCGGGTTCCCTGTCTCCGTCCGCTTCACGCCTGCCGCTTACGACTTCTCCTTCGGCGACGGCACGACGACCACCACGACCTCTGGCGGCGCGACATGGGCTGACCTCGATCAGGCGCAGTTCACACCCACCGACACGAGCCACACCTATGGCGAACGCGGCACGTACACCGCCCAAGCCGACGTCCGCTACACAGCCGAGGTCGACTTCGGCATCGGCTGGTTCCCGATCAGCGGTGAAGTAACCTCCCCCGGCGCACCGCAGGAGATCCGCATCTTCGAAGCGCACACCGCCCTCGTCGCCCATACCTGCGAACAGGCGCCCAGCTCCCCCGGCTGCTGACCGCCGGCACCATTCCCTGTGACAAGCTGAATCCATGAGCGACAGACTGATGCTGCTGGACACCGCGTCTCTGTACTTCCGCGCCTTCTTCGGCGTGCCGGACAAGGTCAAGGCGCCGGACGGAACCTCGGTCAACGCCGCCCGCGGCCTGCTCGACATCATCGCGAAGCTCGTCACACTGTACGAGCCCACGCACATCGTCGCCTGCTGGGACGACGACTGGCGTCCGCAGTGGCGGGTCGACCTCATCCCGACGTACAAGACGCACCGTGTCGTCGAAGTCGTAGCCGCAGGTCCCGACGTCGAAGAAGTTCCTGATCCGCTCGAGGCGCAGCTCCCGCTGATCCGCGAAACGCTTGCGGCCCTGCGCATCCCGATCATCGGCGTCGCCGAGCACGAGGCCGATGACGTCATCGGCACACTCGCCACGCGGTCGACCATGCCCGTCGACGTCGTCACCGGCGACCGTGATCTCTTCCAGCTCGTCGACGACGGCCGCGGCATTCGCGTCGTGTACACCGCCCGCGGCATGAGCAACCTCGAGGTGCTCACGGATGAGTCGATCGTCGCGAAGTATGGCGTGCTCCCGACGCAGTACGCCGACTTCGCGACAATGCGCGGCGATGCCTCCGATGGGCTTCCCGGGGTCGCGGGTGTCGGCGAGAAGACCGCCGCGACGCTCCTGCAAGCGCACGGCGACCTTGCCGGCATCCGCGCCGCCGCAGCAGCCGGCGAGGGTATGAGCGCCGGCGTGCAGGCGAAGGTCATCGCAGCATCCGACTACCTCGACGTCGCTCCCACGGTCGTCGAGGTCGCACGGAACCTCAGCATCGAGGTGCCCGCCGAGCCGGTGCGCGCGCTCGATCCGTCGGAAGCGGATGCCGCGACCGCTCTTGCCGCGCAGTGGAACCTCGGAGCATCCATGGAACGCGCCGTCGCGGCGCTCGCTCGCTGACCGCGAAGCGCGGCCATCAGCTGCGACGGAACGCCACCGCCATCGCCGATATCAGCGCCGTCGTGTAGAGCACGACGACGGCGAGCACCGCGATCAGCGGCACCTGCCAGCCTCCGCTCGCCTCTTGCACAGCGCCCATGATCGGTGCGCCGAGTGCAGCGAACAGATATCCGCCGCCCTGCACGAGCGCCGACATCGTGGCGGCTTCGGCATCCGACCGGGACGCCCGCACGAGGCCGGTGAAGATCAGCACGAATCCGCTCGAATGCGCCACGGCACCGAATGAGGCCCACAGGGCCGCAAGGTCAGGGGCGACCAGCATCCCGATCACCATGACGGTGAAGCAGCCGCCGAGAAGCAGGCCGGACGGAACCGCACCGACATAGCGCAGCAGCAGCGGGGCGATCATCGCCCCGGCGATCGCAACGCCCTGGAACACCGATGCCAGCGCGCCGGCGGCCGCCGCACTCACGTCGGTCGTATCGAGCAGGATCGTCGGCAACCAGGTCGACAGCGCGTAGTAGACCGCCGACTGCGAGGCGAACGCCGCCAGCAGCAGCCAGACGATCGGGCGCCGCAGGATCGCGGCGACACGATTATCGACGACCACCGGCATCGGTCCGGTGATGCTCGCTGTGTCCACGTGATGATCCCCGCGGTACCGCGGAGCCTCCCCGGATCCTCGTTCGGCCGATCCCCACGCCCGCGACCGCACGATGTGCACGATCCACAGCGCCATGCCGAACACAGTGAAGCCGCTCCACAGCACCAGCGCGAGCGACCATCCGGTGGCGTCGGCCACCGGCACCGTGGCCAGCGCCGTGAGCAGCGACCCGGCATTCAGAGTCGCTGAGTACGCCGCAGTGGCGACCGCGGTGCGCTCGGGCGGGAGATCTCGTCGGATGATCACCGGGATCACGACATTTCCGATCGCGATCGCCGCTCCGATCACGATCATTCCGGCGAGCATCGAACCGAACCCCGGGAGCGCGCGCACCAACGTGCCGACCATGACGCCGGCGAGCGAGAGCAGCAGGGCGATCTCGGCACCGGCACGCCGGATCACCAGCGCCGCGAGCGGCGTGATGACGGCGAACATGACCACCGGCGCGGTCGTGAGCAGACCGGCGGATGCCGAGCTGATCTGAAGATCGGCGATGATATCCGGCAGCACGGGGGTCAGCGCAATGATCGGTCCGCGCAGACTCAGCGCCGCGACAAGAATGCCGATCAGCACCAGCCACGGGATGGCGCGTCGTGTCATTCCGCCCACGCCTTCAACCGGTCAAGACCCCAGGTCGTCACGATGCGCTCCGCCGGAACCCCGGCCTTCTCCGCACGTTCCGCGCCGTAGTCGAGCAGCGAGAGCTGGCCGGGCGCGTGGGCATCTGAATCGATCGAGAACAGACAACCGGCATCCATCGCGATCGCGATCAGCTCATCCGGCGGATCCTGACGTTCGGGTCGCGAATTGATTTCGACCGCGACGCCGTGCTCGGCGCACGCGTCGAAGACGGCGTGCGCGTCGAACTGCGACGGCTGGCGCGTCCCGCGCTCACCCTGCACGAGACGGCCGGTGCAATGACCCAGCACGTTCACGTGCGGCTGCGAGACGGCCGCGACCATGCGCCGTGTCATCTCGCGAGAGGGCATGCGCAATTTGGAATGAACGGATGCCACGACGATGTCGAGCTCTGTCAGCAACGCGGCATCCTGGTCGAGCGCGCCATCGTCGAGGATGTCGACCTCGATGCCGGCGAGCACGGTGAGCGCGCCAGCGGATGCTGTCCGCACCAGCGGCATCTGCTCGCGAAGCCGCTTGGCCGAGAGCCCGCGTGCCACTTTCAGCCGCGGCGAGTGGTCCGTGATCGCGAAGTACTCGTGCCCGAGATCCTGCGCGGCGTCCACCATGACCTCGATCGGCGTCGTGCCGTCCGACCACTCGGTGTGCGCATGCAGGTCGCCGCGCAGTTTCGCGCGCAGCGCCGATCTGCGCTCGGGCGCGATCTCACCTCGCAGATCCGTCAGGTAGTCGGGCACCTCGCCCGACTGCGCCTGCCGGATCACGGCGAACGTCGACTCGCCGATGCCCTGTGCCGCGCGCAGCCGCGTCGGGTCGTTCACCACGTCGGCAGGCAACGCCTTCAGCGTGGCAGCCGCCGTGCGGAACGCCTTCGCCCGATAACGCGAAGCGCGTTCCCGCTCGAGCAGAGATGCGATCTCCAGCAGCGCGTCGATCGGATCCATGTCATCTCACGCTGTGGCCAGCTCGCGAGTGGCCGATACCCAGGAGTCGAGCTTCGCCGCGGCGCTGCCGTCGTCGATCGCGGCCTCGGCGCGCTCGTAGCCGTCGCGGAGTCTGTCGAGGATCGGGCGCGAGACGAGAGTGGCATCCTGCGACAGCTCGAATGCGACGATCCCCGCGGCCGCGTTCAGCAGAACGATCTCGCGCACCGGCCCCTTCTTGCCGGAGAGCGTGTCCTTCAGCACACCGGCGTTGTGCTCCGGGGAGCCGCCGATCAGGTCCGCGAGGTCAGCTGTGGGAATGCCGAGATCACGAGGATCGAGGTCGTGCTCGTGAACGTCGCCGAGCGAGACCTCCCAGATCCTGCTGTGACCGGTCGTCGTCAGCTCGTCCAGCCCGTCATCGCCGCGGAACACGAGCGCTGTCGCGCCACGGGTGCGGAACACGCCCGTGATCAGCGGCACGCGCTCGATCTGGGCTACGCCCACCGCGTTCGCCTCGGCCCTGGCCGGGTTGCAGAGCGGACCGAGCATGTTGAACACCGTGGGGATGCCGAGCTCGCCGCGCGCGCCACCGGCGTGTTTGAACCCGGGGTGGAATGCCGCAGCCCAGGCGAAGGTGATGCCGGTCCGATCGAGCACGCTCGCAACGTCAGCGGGCGACAGAGAGAGCTGAAGGCCGAGGGCGCCGAGCACGTCGGAAGACCCGGATGCCGAACTCGCCGCACGGTTTCCGTGCTTGACGACCGGGATGCCGGTGGCGCCGATGATGATGGCCGCAGTGGTCGATACGTTGACCGTGCCGACGCGGTCGCCGCCGGTGCCGACGATGTCGAGGACGTTGGGCGAGACCGGGAGCGGTACAGCGGATTCGAGGATGGCGTCGCGGAAGCCGACGATCTCGTCGATCGTCTCGCCCTTGGCACGCAGAGCCACGAGGAATCCGGCGATCTGCGCGTCGGAGACATTGCCCTGCATCACCTGCCGCATCGCCCAGGTCGACTCCCACACACTGAGGTCGCGCCTCTCCAGAAGCGTCGTGAGCACATCGGGCCAGGTCAGGGAATCAGCCATGACTGCGATCTTATCGGCGCCGCACGATTCCTCGCGCACAGTCACTGCTCGCGACATCGGCCCGTGTTCCGCGGATTCACCGTGAATTCGCAGGGTTCTCTTAGGGTCTCCTAAGTCACAGAACAGGGAAACGGATGGCCGAGGTGCAAGAATCACGCTCGAGGATCGGCCATAATGGAATGGTGACCACCTCAGCGACCTATGCCCCGGCGGCAAGAACGATCAAGCGCCCGAATCCGGTAGCTGTCGGCACCATCGTGTGGCTCGGCAGCGAAGTGATGTTCTTCGCGGGACTGTTCGCGATCTACTTCACGCTCCGAAGCACGTCTCCTGAACTCTGGGCCGACCGCACCGAACTGCTGAACGTCCCCTTCGCCGCTGTCAACACCGCCATCCTGGTCTTCTCCTCCGTGACCTGCCAGATGGGAGTGTTCGCGGCCGAGGACCTGCAGTCCTACCGCATCAAGAAGGGGCAGCTCAACGGCGCAGGGCGCCGTCGTCTCTTCGGCTGGGGAATGGTCGAGTGGTTCTGGGTCACCTTCGCGCTGGGCGCGATCTTCGTCTCCGGGCAGGTCTGGGAGTACGCCCAGCTGGTCGCCGAGGGCCTGCCGATCCAGGCTGATTCCTACGCTTCGGCGTTCTACCTGACCACCGGCTTCCACGCCATCCACGTCACCGGCGGACTGATCGCGTTCCTGCTCGTCATCGGGCGAGCGTATGCGGTCAAGAACTTCGCACACAAGGAGGCGACCTCCTCGATCGTCGTGTCGTACTACTGGCACTTCGTCGACGTCGTCTGGATCGTGCTGTTCTTCGTCATCTACTTCCTGAAATAAAGAGCGGAGCTGACCTGCGAAATGGCACGAGAGAAGAAGCGTCGTTCGAACGGACGCCGTAGCCCCCTGGCCGCTGCAGCGCTCATCGGAGCGGGACTCCTGATCACCGGAGGCATCTACGCCGGTGCTTCGGCGGCGATGGCCGCGACAGAGACCCCGACGGCGACGAAGACGCAGCTCACCGTGGATGACGGCGAGAAGCTGTTCCAGGCGAACTGCGCCACCTGCCACGGTCTCGACTTGCAGGGGACCGAGAACGGACCGAGCCTCTACGGCGTCGGCGAGCTGTCCGTCGAGTTCCAGGTCGCCACCGGGCGCATGCCATTGCAGATGCAGGGCCCGCAGGCGCCGCAGAAGCCGGTGCAGTTCACACAGGACCAGATCGAGGCCATGGGCGCATACGTCCAGTCGGTCGCGCCTGGGCCCACCTACCCGGACGACGAGATCCTCGACGGCGAAGGCGACGTGGCTCACGGCGCCGAACTGTTCCGCGTCAACTGCGCGATGTGCCACAACGTCGCCGCGGCCGGCGGTGCCCTCACCGAGGGCAAGTACGCGCCGGGGCTGTCCGGCACGAGCGCCCTGCACATCTACGCGGCTATGGTCACCGGCCCGCAGAACATGCCCGTTTTCGGCGACATGAACCTGTCCGACGACGACAAGCGCGACATCATCTCCGCCCTGCTCTACCAGCAGGAGGAAGTCCAGATCGGCGGTTTCACGCTCGGCTCACTCGGACCGGTCTCTGAGGGCCTTTTCATCTGGATCTTCGGAATCGGCGCCCTCGTCGGCGCGACCGTGTGGATCACGGCGAAGTCCAACTGACGCATATTCAACGAAGAGGAACGTACGAGGAGCACCATGGCACACGACGACGACTCACAGGCCCTTGATCGGGCCTACCAGCCCTCCCCTGGGCTGGGTGTCGCAGTCAGCGACCCCGTGCAGAACCCCGGTCTGCCGTCGCATCGAGAGCGCATAACGGATCAGGATCCGAAGGCCGAGAAGCGCGCAGACCGTACCGTCTACACGCTGTTCTACCTGTCGCTCGCCGGCAGCATCTGGGCCGTCGCGGCCTACATGCTGTTCCCCATCGAAGACGGGTCGCTCGCATCGATCCGCAGCAACAACTTCTTCATCGGTCTCGGCATCGCCCTCGCACTGCTCTCGATCGGCATCGGCGCCATTCACTGGTCCAAGGCGCTGATGAGCGACAAGGAGCACATCGAATACCGGCATCCGACCCGCGGTAAGGATTCGACCCGTGAAGCGGCTGTGGAGGCGTTCGCCGCGGCGAACGAGGAGTCGGGCTTCGGGCGCCGTGTGATGATCCGCAACTCCCTGATCGCCGCGGTCGTCGCATCCATCGTCCCCGGCGTCGCGCTGTTCCGCGGTCTCGCACCGCACAGCACACCGGATGACCCCACAGCCGGCGACCCCGTCGTACTGATGCAGCACACCATGTGGGCCGAAGGTCAGCGGTTGGTCCGCGATCCCGATGGCACGCCGATCCGTGCGGCAGATGTCACCCTCGGCTCCGCCTTCCACGTGATCCCCGAGGACCTCGCCAGCCTCTCGCACCACGACGGCTACCTCGAAGAGAAGGCGAAGGCCATCGTGCTGATGATGCGCCTGCGTCCCGAACAGCTCATCGAGTCCGAGGAGCGCCAGGACTGGTCGTACGACGGCATCGTCGCGTACTCGAAGGTCTGCACCCACGTCGGCTGCCCTGTGGCCCTCTACGAACAGCAGACGCACCACCTGCTGTGCCCCTGCCATCAGTCGCAGTTCGACGTCACCGACCACGCCAAGGTCATCTTCGGCCCGGCTGCGCGCCCGCTGCCGCAGCTGCCGATCATGGTCGACGACGAGGGATACCTCGTCGCACGCAGCGACTTCACCGAGCCTGTCGGCCCGAGCTTCTGGGAGCGCCATTGAGCACCGCAACGCTGTCCAAAGAGGACAAGGACAACCAGGCCCCTCTCGGCGGCCGCTTCGTCGGCGCCGCGTCGAACTACATCGATGAGCGCACCAGCCTCTCCGGCTTCGTCAAGGAGCTGGGTCGCAAGATCTTCCCCGACCACTGGTCGTTCATGCTCGGCGAGATCGCGCTGTGGAGCTTCGTGGTCGTGTTCCTGTCCGGAACCTTCCTGACGTTCTTCTTCGACGCGTCGATGGTCGAGACGCACTACACCGGTGCCTACGCTCCGATGCGCGGCATCGAGATGTCTGCAGCACTCGAGTCGACACTGCACATCTCGTTCGATCTGCGCGGTGGCCTCCTCGTGAGGCAGATCCACCACTGGGCGGCGCTCGTCTTCGTGGCCGGTATCGGCATCCACATGCTCCGCATCTTCTTCACCGGTGCGTTCCGCAAGCCGCGCGAGCTCAACTGGGTGATCGGCTTCGTGCTGTTCATCCTCGCCATGGCCGAGGGCTTCACCGGCTACTCGCTGCCGGACGACCTGCTCTCGGGCAACGGCCTGCGCATCATCGACGGCATGGTCAAGGGTCTCCCCCTGATCGGCACGTGGACCTCGTTCCTGCTCTTCGGCGGCGAGTTCCCCGGCACCGACATCGTCGGCCGTCTTTACACCCTCCATATCCTGTTGCTGCCGCTGCTGCTGATCGGCCTGCTCGTGCTGCACCTGATGCTGATGATCATCAACAAGCACACGCAGTTCGCCGGCCCCGGCCGCACGAACGACAACGTCGTGGGCTACCCGATGATGCCGGTGTACATGTCGAAGATGGGCGGCTTCCTGTTCATCGTCTTCGGTGCGATCGTGCTGATAGCCACGTTCTTCCAGATCAACCCGGTCTGGAACTACGGTCCGTACGACCCGTCTCCGGTCTCGGCCGGAACCCAACCGGACTGGTACATCGGATTCGCCGACGGCGCGCTGCGTCTCGCACCGCCGAACCTGGACATCGTGTTCCTGAACCACACCCTGTCGTTGGGCATCCTGATCCCCGTCGCTGTGCTCGGGCTGTTCATCGTGGTCGTGGCGCTCTACCCGTTCATCGAAGCGTGGGTCACCGGCGACAAGCGCGAGCACCACATCGCCGAGCGTCCGCGCAACGCCGCGACCCGCACGGCGATCGGCGTCGCAGGAGTCATCTTCTACGCAGTGATGTGGGCTGCGGCATCGTCCGACCTCATGGCCACTCACTTCCATCTCACGATGGAAGGTGTCATCCACTCGCTGCAGGCACTGCTGTTCGTTGGCCCCATCCTCGGCTACTTCATCACCAAGCGCATCTGCATCGCGCTGCAGAAGAAGGACCGTGAGATCGTCCTGCACGGCTACGAGTCGGGCCGTATCGTCCGCCTCCCCGGCGGCGAGTTCATCGAGGTGCACCAGCCGGTCGACCAGTACGACCGCTGGAAGCTCATCGACGTCGATGGCTACGAGCCGCTCGTCGTGCGCCCCAACGACAAGGGCCGCATCCCGTGGCACCAGAATCTGCGCTCGGCCATCTCGCGCTGGTTCTACGAGGACCGCATCGCACCGCTCACGCAGGCCGAGGTCGAGGCTGCAGACGCCCACCAGCACCATGTCACCTCCGACATGGATGCCGCGGAGGCCGCCGAGATCCAGGGCGCTCACGAGCGTGCGGGAGCTCCGGATGCGCCGCTCAACGCGAGTGAGACGCACGTCGATGAGACGGCCAACACGCCGAGCTCGGTGATCGCCACAGATCCGGTGAAGCCCAAGAAGAAGGATGAGGGCGACGACAAGTAGCCGCCACTCCCCCGAAGGCCCCGCAGCTTCGAGCTGCGGGGCTTTCTTCGTCTGCAGGAGCTTTCTCGTCGGCAGGGTCATAGGCTGGGATCATGAACGAACGCGCTGACTTCTTCGCCGCCAAGCTCGCCTCCGAGACCGACGCCAGCGACCTGTACGCGCGTCAGAAGGCCGGGGATGCCGTTGTCGTCATCGACGTCCGCTCCGATGAGGCGTGGGCACAGGGACGCGCAGCAGGCGCCGTGCACATGCCGTACAGCGAGATCGCCTCCAGGGCGCCGCAGGAGATTCCAGAGGGCACCGAGGTCGTCGTCTACTGCTGGAGCCCAGGCTGCAACGCAGGGGCGAAGGGCGCCCTCGAGTTCGCCAAGCTGGGGTACGACGTGCGCGAGATGATCGGAGGATTCGAGTACTGGGCGCGTGAGGGTTACCCGGTCGAGGACCACGACGGCATCCACCGGCGCCCGATCGATCCCCTGACCGGCGTCCCCCGCATCCGCTCCCGCGCCTGATACGCGCCCGCGCGCGAGACTGCATTCCGCGGATGACACCGCCAGGATTCCGGCGCGTCTCGTCCGCGGAGTGCAGTCTCACCCGGAAACGCGACACCGCGCAACGCGCGAGAACGCCCCCGGAGGAATCCGGGGGCGTTCTCGGGTGAGGCGTGATCAGCGGGCGAAGTGACCGCGGTAGTACTCGTACACCCAGCCGACGATGGCGACGGCGAAGATCGCGACGCCGATCGGCAACAGGAACTGGCCAACGGCCATGCCGATCAGGAAGACCGCGGCAGAACCGGCCAGCACGAGCGGCCACCAGGACCACGGGCTGAATTCACCGAGCTCCGGGTCGCCGTCGTCGATGTCAGAGGTCAGAATGTCTTCGGGCAGCTCTCCACCCTGCGCCTTGTGCGTGCGCTGCAGGTAGACCGCGACCATCGCCGACATGAACATGCCGAAGAACAGGGCGACGGTACCGACCCACTCGACGCTCATCGCGCCGGTGAGCTCGGGGTAGGCGAGGATGTGCCACACCGTATACGCGGTGCCGACCAGCAGGAAGAAGACCGCGAGGATCCACCACAGAACGATATTTGAACGCATGGCTTACTTCGCCTCTCCGCTCGCCGTTGCAAGTCCGCGGTCTGCGGCCTCGACCGGGTGTTCGGCAGCCTCTGGGTGGTTCAGATCGAATGCGGGCCGCTCGCTGCGGATGCGCGGGATCGACGTGAAGTTGTGACGCGGCGGCGGGCAGCTGGTCGCCCATTCGAGCGAACCGCCGTAACCCCACGGGTCGTTGACGGTGACCTTGGGAGCCTTGCGAGCCGTGATCCACACGTTCAGGAAGAACGGGATCATTGATGCGCCGAGGATGATCGCACCGATCGTGGAGACCTGGTTGCCCCACGTCCAGCCATCTGCGGCCGAGTAGTCGGCGTAGCGGCGCACCATGCCGTCGACACCCAGCCAGTGCTGAATGAGGAACGTCATGTGGAAGCCGACGAACAGCATCCAGAAGTGCACGTAGCCGAGGCGCTCGTTGAGCATGCGTCCGGTCCACTTCGGCCACCAGAAGTAGAAGCCCGCGAACATCGCGAACACCACCGTGCCGAAGACCACGTAGTGGAAGTGGGCGACAACGAAGTAACTATCGCTGATGTGGAAGTCCAGCGGCGGAGCCGCGAGGATGACACCGGTCAGGCCACCGAAGACGAACGAGACGAGGAAGCCGAGTGAGAACACCATCGGTGTTTCGAACGTCACCGACCCTCGCCAGAGCGTTCCGATCCAGTTGAAGATCTTCACGCCGGTCGGTACGGCGATGAGCATGGTCATCAGCGCGAAGAACGGCAGCAGCACAGAGCCCGTCACGTACATGTGGTGCGCCCATACCGACACCGACAGGGCGGCGATGGCGATCGTCGCGTAGACGAGGGTCTTGTACCCGAAGATCGGCTTGCGACTGAAGACCGGGAAGATCTCGGAGACGATGCCGAAGAATGGCAGGGCGATGATGTACACCTCTGGGTGTCCGAAGAACCAGAACAGGTGCTGCCAGAGCAGGACGCCGCCGTTGGCGGGATCGTAGACGTGGGCGCCGAGGATGCGGTCGGTCGCGGCCGCAAAGATCGCCGCGGCCAGCACGGGGAACGCCATCAGGATCAGAAGGCTGGTGATCAGCGTGTTCCAGGAGAAGATCGGCATGCGCCACATCGTCATACCGGGCGCGCGCATGGTGATGATCGTGGTGATGAAGTTCACCGCTCCGAGGATCGTGCCGAAACCGGACATGCCGAGCCCGACCATCCACAAGTTTCCGCCCGCTCCTGGAGAGAACGACGCGTTCGCGAGCGGCTGATACGCGAACCAGCCGAACGAGGCCGCACCCTGCGGGGTGAGGAATCCGGCAACGGCGATGATCGAGCCGAACGCGACCAGCCAGAAGGCGAAGGCGTTCAGCCGAGGGAACGCCATATCCGGAGCACCGAGCTGCAGCGGAAGGATCGCGTTGGCGAATCCGGCGAACAGCGGGGTCGCGAACATCAGCAGCATGATCGTGCCGTGCATCGTGAAGAGCTGGTTGTACTGCTCCTTGGTCGGAACGATCTGCATTCCGGGGGCGAAGAGCTCCGCGCGGATGACCAGGGCCATCACGCCGCCGAGAAGGAAGAAGAGCACCGAGGTAATCAGGTACATGTACCCGATCGTCTTGTGGTCAGTGGACGTGATCCACTTGACGACGATGTTGCCCTTCTGCTCCGTGCGCGACGTGCTCAGCAGAGCGGCCTGGCGGGCGGGAATCGTGGTGGGGCGAGCGCCGGCGGGCTGGCTCGGGGCCTCTGTTGTTGTCATGAGGATTACTCTCCCTCTTCCTCGGAGTCCGTCCCCGGAGCGCCGGTGCCCGGAAGGTTGCCGAGCCGGTCGTAGGCGTTGTTGATGTCACCGGTGTTGCCCTGCTCGCGCAGCGACGCGACGTAGTCGTCGTACTCGTCCTGCTCGACGACCTTGACGTTGAACATCATCATCGAGTGGTACTCGCCGCAGAGCTCGGCGCACTTGCCGTCGTACTCGCCGACGCGCGTCGGGATGAAGGACCAGGAATTGTCCTTCCCGATGTACATGTCCTTCTTGTAGAGGAAGTCGATGATCCAGAACGAGTGGATGACATCGCGGGACTGCAGGCTGATGTGCACCTTCTGGTCGACGGGGAGCACCAGCGTCGGCAGCTCTTCCTCGTCGATGTTGCCCTCGGCATCCGGCTGCGCCTGGATTCCCATCGTCCATACGGCATCGGAGAGGTCTTCGTCCTCGCCGGCGTACATGAAGTCGAACGCCCACTGCTTGCCGATGGCAGTGATCTCGACGTCGGGGTCATCCCACTGGGTCTCGATCTCGGCCTGGTCACGGGCGGTGAAGAAGAACATGCCCATCACGAGGATCAACGGGATCACCGTGTAGAAGATCTCGATCGGCATGTTGTAGCGCATCTGCACCGGCAGACCCGTCTGGCCCTTGCGACGGCGGTACGCGACCGCGGCCCAGCCCATCAGCGCCCAGGTGATCACACCGACCGCGAGCAGCACGATCCACGAGTTGACCCAGAGACCGGCGACGCGGTCGGTCTGGTTCGTCGCTGGAGTGCCGTCTTCTACGAAGCCCGGGAGGAATCCGTGGAGCTCGGTGGGAGAACATCCCGCCAGGGCCACAGCTGCCGCAATTCCAACGGGAATGGCGGCCCAACGAAGGCTGCGTTTCGAGGGCACGATGCACCTTTCAAGATCGCGGACAGGGCGTATCCCAGTCTAGAGCAAGCTCACACGTGATTCATGCCAACCACGCAGGTCGGTCACGGCTGACGTTCAGTGAAAGCTGTCTCCGCAGGCGCAGCTTCCGCCGGCGTTCGGGTTGTCGATCGTGAATCCCTGCTCGGAGATCGTGTCCTTGAAATCGATGGCTGCGCCGTCGAGGTATGGAACGCTCATGTTGTCGACGATGACCTCGACGCCGTCGAAGTCGACGGTCTCGTCACCGTCGAGGTAGCGCTCGTCGAAGTAGAGCTGGTAGATGAGTCCCGAGCATCCGCCGGGCTGGACGGCGACGCGCAGACGCAGGTCGTCGCGTCCCTCCTGCTCGAGCAGGTTCTTCACCTTCGTCGCGGCCGCATCGGTCAGGGTGACGCCGTGGGCGGTGGTGGTCTCGGTCGTGGTGATGGTGTCGCTCATGTCGCTCCTTGGGTCAGGCCGCTCCGGCACGCGGCTGTCGATCAGAGTCTACCGCCGCTGCCTGCAGAGGGCCCCGACCCGCCTCACCGCGTGGTGGCGTCCATCCGCGCCAGCATGAGCGCCTCGGTGGCGACAGCGTTCCGGAAGGTCTCCAGGTGCAGCGACTCGTTGGGGCTGTGCGCCCGCGCGTGCGGGTCCTCCACACCGGTGACGAGAATCTGCGCCTCGGGGAACTCGCGCACGAGGTCGGCGATGAACGGTATCGATCCGCCCACCCCCAGATCGACGGCCTCCGCGCCGTATCCGTCGGTCATCGCCTGCCGCGCGAGGGCGACTGCCCAACCGCTCGTGTCGACGAGGAATCCGTTGCCGAGGTCCGCGTCCGAGAACGTCAGTTCAGCCCCGAACGGCGCATGTGCGCGCAGATGGCGTTCCAGCGCCGCGTACGCTTCTTCTCCGCTCTGCCCCGGTGCGACGCGCGCGCTGATGACGACGGTCACCTCGGGCAGGAGGGTGTTGGATGCTGATTCCACACTGGTCGCGTCGATGCCGATCACCGTGACGGCAGGCTTGTTCCAGATACGGCTGAGGATGCTGTCCCGGCCGATCGGCGTCGTGCCGGGCAGGAGGCCCGCCTCATCGCGCAGCGTCTCCTCGGAGTATTCGGGAGTCGGGGCGTCGAGCTCGGTCATCCCGTCGACGGCGACAGCGCCATCGGCATCCCACAGGGTGGACAGCAGCCGCACGGTCGCCATCATGGCGTCGGGCACGGCCCCGCCGAACATTCCGGAGTGCGAAGCGTGGTCGAGCGTGCGGACCGTGAGCGTGAATCGGGCGTTACCGCGAAGGGAAACGGTCAGTCCTGGGGTCTGGGAGTCCCAGTTCCCCGAATCCGCGACGACGATGGCATCCGCTCGCAGCGCGTCGGCGTTGTCGCTGAGGAATTGCGTGAACGAGCGCGAGCCGTACTCCTCCTCGCCCTCGATGAACAGCGAGATGCCGAGGTCGAGGTCGTCGCCGAGCACCTCGTTCACCGCGCGCAGCGAGGCGATGTGCGTCATGATGCCGGCCTTGTCGTCTGCCGCCCCTCGGCCGTAGAGGCGTCCGTCGCGCGCGGTCGGCTCGAACGGCGGCGTCTCCCAGAGGGCATCGTCACCGGGAGGCTGCACGTCGTGATGCGCATACAGCAGGATGGTCGGCTTGCCGTTGCGCGCGGCTCGGGTGGCGAGCACCGCGGGCTGGCCGTACTCTTCCGTACCCGGAACGGCTGCACGCAGCACGCGCACGTCGTCGAAGACGCCGGTGTCCTCTGCGAGCGCGGCCACGCGTTCTGCGCTGCGCTCGAGCTGCGTCTGATCGAACGAGGGCCAGGCGATGCCGGGAATGCGGACGAGGTCGCCGAGATCGGCGAGCGCCTTCGGGATGCCGATGGCCACTGCCTCGGATACGGCGGTTTCGGTGGCGGGGTCTGCGGCGGACGGCACGGGGTTTGGAGACTGCGCGGAGGTCATGCGGGTAATCTTAAGGCTTTACCCGCATCACCACCCGAGGAGACCCGTGGCCGCTAGCACCCCACCGACGAACGACGAGTCCGCCGAGACGCCAGTCGTCGGCAAGGGACGGCCGACGCCGAGCCGTGCGGAGCAGGAGGCTGCGCGCCGCCGTCCGCTGGTCGCAAACACCAAAGAGGCCAAGGTCGCGGCGCGGGCTCAGCTGCGCGAGCAGCGCGAACGCGCGCAGGCCGGCATGGCCGCCGGTGAGGACAAGTACCTGCCCCCGCGCGACAAGGGCCCGCAGCGCCGGTGGGTACGTGACTACGTGGATGCCGGTTGGCACGTCTCGGAGTGGGTGATGGCGCTGATGGTCATCGTCATCCTCGTCTCGCTCGTGCCGAACCCGACTTTCTCGTTCTATGCCTTCATCGGCCTGTGTGGCTTCATCATCGTCGCCGTGCTCGACATGATCCTGCTCGGCGCCCGCGTGAAGCGGAAGATCGCCGCGAAGTTCGGCAAGGAGCGCGTGGAGAAGGGCCTGGGCTGGTACGCGGCGATGCGTTCGCTGCAGATGCGTTTCATGCGCTTGCCCAAGCCGCAGGTCAAGCGCGGGCACTACCCGGACTGAACCGGGCCGGGTGGGAGGTTTCGACTCACCCACACAACTTCAACTGAACCCGCGCCGCAGCCCCCGGTTGATGTGACGCGCCCACAGCGGGCCGCGGTACAGGAACGCCGTGTACCCCTGCACGAGTGTGGCACCGGCATCCAGCCGTTCCCTGACATCGGAGGCGGTCTCCACTCCCCCGACCGAGATGACGCAGAAGTCGGCCGGGACAGCTTCTCGCACGACCCGCAGCACCTCCATCGAGCGCTCGCGCAGCGGCGCTCCGGAGAGACCGCCGCCCCCGGCCGCCTCGACGACCGCGGCATCCGTGCTCAGGCCCTCACGAGCGATGGTGGTGTTGTGCGCGATGATTCCGTCGAGACCTTCCGCGACGGCGAGGCGCGCAATCGCGGTGATCTCATCGTCCGGCAGGTCGGGGGCGATCTTGACGAGCAGCGGAGTGGAACCGGCAGCATCCTTCACCGCGCGCAGGAGAGGGGCGAGCGTCTCAACGGCCTGCAGTCCGCGCAGCCCCGGGGTGTTCGGCGATGACACGTTGACGGCGAGGTAATCGGCGAGCGGGGCGAGGGTGGTGGCACTGGCGACGTAATCAGCCGTCGCGTCGTCGACGTCGACGACCCGGCTCTTGCCGATGTTCACGCCGATGACTGTCTTCGGCCGGCGCCGACGCAGCTTCGCGAGGCGCCCAGCCGCAGCATCCGCCCCGGCATTGTTGAAGCCCATCCGGTTGATGACCGCACGATCGGGTATGAGGCGGAACAGGCGCGGCTTCGGATTGCCGTCCTGCGGGATCGCGGTGACCGTGCCGATCTCGACGTGGCCGAAGCCGAGGGCCGCCAGCCCGCGCACGCCCACCGCATTCTTGTCGAAACCGGCTGCGACGCCGAAGGGCGAGTCGAACACGAGTCCGAGAGTGTTGACCCGGTCTTCGGCTGCCGGTGCGCACAGCGCGCGCGTGGCCCACGCGAGCGGAGGCACGCCGAGCACCCGGATCACGGCCATGCCGGCGTGGTGTGCGAATTCCGCGTCGAAGCGCGAGAGGACGGTGCGGAAGAGGAAGGGGTACATCCCTGCCAGATTACCGTCCGGCCGGTGCAGCCTCTGACTCGGCGTGGTCGGCGCGCAGGTCGATGATCGCGCTCTCGAAGTCCTCGAGCGAGTCGAAGGCTCGGTACACACTGGCAAAGCGCAGGTAAGCAACCTCGTCGAGGTCGCGGAGCGGCCCGAGGATCGCCAGCCCGATCTCGTTCGCGTCGAGCTGGGAGACGCCGGTCTGGCGCACAGCCTCTTCGACCCGCTGCGCGAGCACAGCGAGGTCGGCTTCGGTGACCGGCCGGCCCTGGCAGGCTTTTCGGACACCGGCGATGACCTTCTCGCGGCTGAACGGCTCCATGACCCCCGAGCGCTTGATGACGTTCAGACTCGCCGTTTCGGTGGTGCTGAAGCGTCCGCCGCATTCCGGGCACTGTCGGCGCCGGCGGATCGACAATCCGTCATCGCTGGTGCGCGAGTCGATCACGCGGGAGTCTGGATGTCGGCAGAACGGGCAGTGCATGGTGTTACAGCGTAGTCGTTCCCTCGTCGCCGTCTGAGAAGCGGGCTTCGATGGCCTCACCGTGTGCGGGCAGCACTTCGGTGTTCGCGAGAGCGACGACCCCCGTGCGAACGGCGTCGAGAGCGGCGTGATCGTAGGAGATGATCTGCTGCGGCCGCAGGAATGTGTAGGCGCCCAGTCCCGGCGCATAGCGCGCCTGCCCACCGGTGGGGAGGATGTGGTTGCTGCCCGCCATGTAGTCGCCGAGGCTCACCGGCGTCTGATCGCCGACGAAGATGGCTCCGGCACTGGTGAAAGCTGATGCTGCACCGTGCGCGTCCGCGAGGTGGAGCTCGAGGTGCTCGGGCGCGTAGGCGTTGCTGAACGCCGTGGCCATCGCGAGGTCGTCGACGAGGACGATCGCCGACTGCTCCCCCGCCAGCGAGACGCCGACTCGTTCGGAGTGCTTCGTGGATGCTGCGAGCCGGGCGACCTCGGCGGCGACGCGCTCGGCGAGTGCCTCGTCGTCGGTGACGAGCACCGCCGATGCCTGTTCGTCATGCTCGGCCTGGCTGACGAGGTCGGCGGCGACCAGGCGCGGATCAGCCGTGCGGTCGGCGACGACGAGGATCTCTGTCGCCCCTGCCTCGGAGTCGGTGCCGACGACGCCGGCGACGGCGCGTTTGGCGGAGGCGACGTAGTTGTTGCCGGGGCCGGAGACGACATCGACCGGATCGAGGTCGAGCTCGGCGACACCGTGCGCAAAGGCGCCGATGGCCCCCGCACCACCCATCGCATAGACATCGGTGATCCCGAGGAGCCCGGCGGCAGCGAGGATCACGGGATGGATCCGTCCGCCCTGGTCGGCTTGCGGCGGCGACGCGAGGGCGATCCGGTTGACGCCGGCGATCTGCGCGGGCACGACGTTCATGATCACGCTCGACGGATAGACCGCCTTACCGCCCGGGATGTACACGCCGACACGGTCGACGGGCTGCCAGCGCTGCGTGATGAGGGCGCCGTCGCCGATCTGCGTCACACGCGTGTCGGGCACCTGGGCTGCGGAGGCTTGGCGCACCCGGCGGATCGCCTCCTCGAGCGCCGCACGGATCTCGGGATCGAGCTCGGCGAGAGCATCGTCGATGTGATCGGCGGGAACGCGGATCTCGTGACCGGTGACACCGTCGAACCGTTCGGCCTGAGTTCGCAGCGCCGTCTCTCCCCCGGTGCGCACGTCCTCGACAATGCGCGTTGCCGTCTCCAGCGCCTCGGCCCTCGCCTGTGCAGCACGGGGCACTGCCGCGAGCATATCCGCCGGCGAGAGCTGCCGCCCCCGCAGGTCGATCGTTCGCACGTCAGCCCCTGGTGAGGTCGGCGATGTCGTGCAGATAGCCGACGCGGCCGTCGTCGTGCCGCACGACGTACGCCCCGCCGCGGTCTTCGAGCACGAGCGCCCAGGCGTGCGGTCCGATGCGGAACATCGGTTCGCCCTGCTCGTCGAAGACATCGCGCTCGCTGGGTGCCAGCGCCCAGAATGGCTGCTGCGTCTCGGCGGCTTCGCCGGAGGATCGCACGTAGCCGGGGACGTAGTCATCACCGAGCTCGGTGACGGTGCCCGGGTCGCTGTTCGAGGCGTGGTCGGTCAGCGGAATGCTCTCGCCGAGCCCGAGGCGCGCGACGGCCTCGTGCGTCGACTCGTCGACACCGTCTTCATCGAGCAACTCGGCGGAATCCTGCGGGCCGCCCTCTGCGACCGGGGCTGCCGGCGCAGCCGGGCGCGGAGCCTTCGGCCGCTCGGCGATCGGACGAGCGGGGTTCGCGTTGCGGTGCGCCAGCGTCACCAGGCGGCCGCGGAAGTCTTCACGCAGGCCCGGGATGAGCGGCGCGAAGACACTGAACACGACGAGGGCCAGGAGGGCTGCGAGCTGCACCCAGGGGACCCAGACCGTTCCGGCGGTGCCGTTCAGGACGGCGGCCCAATTGATCTGGATCCACCACAGCGCGGCGACCGAGAACGCCACCGAGGCGAACTGGTCGATGCCCAGCGAGCCGAACCGGCGGATGCCGTCGGGCGAGAAACGCCGCAGCACGATCAGGAACACGGCCGCGGTGGGGAGCCCGAGAGGCAGCAGCCACGAGACGCCCTGCGCCCACAGCGTCGGCGCCCATCCCACCGGGAAGAACGAGGTGACGAACATGACGAGCCAGGCTGCCACAATGAGCAGCTCTCTCAGCGTCAGACCGAGGATGCCGTGCTGCGGAGCGACCTCTTCGGCGTAGAGAACGCCTTCTTCTTCGGAAAAGAGCTCTTCTGGTTCGTCCGTACTCATGAGTCAATACCCTACCCGAGGCAACTGGGGCCGAGCAGTGACTTCAGGTCACCGAACAGGTCGGCGGAGACCTTCACCGGCATCGGCACGTCGAACACCTTGGCCGTCTGCCCGCGGTGCACGCGGAGCACGACCTCCGTCTCGCCGTTGTGCCGACGCAGCACCTCGGCGAGCTCGTTCATCACCTTCTCGGTTGCGCGCTGCTCGGCCAGCACCAGCGAGAGGGGGCCGGCAGTGTCGAAGGAGCCGACATCAGGGGAGAACGCCGACTGCGCGTGCAGGTTCAGCCCGTCGTCGCGGCGGGACACCCGCCCGCGCACCGCCAGGATCGCATCCTGCTGCAGGGTGTGCTGGAACTCGGTGTATGTCTTGCCCATGAACATGACCGTCACCTCGCCGTTGAAATCCTCGACGGTGATCATGCCGTACGGGTTGCCGCTCGCCTTGGCGACGCGATGCTGCACGCTGGTGACCAGCCCCGCGACGGTGACCTGATCGCCGTCCTGAAGGTCTTCGGAGGCGAGCAGGTTGTGGATCGAGATCGACGAGTGCTTCGCGAGCGGCACTTCGAGCCCGGCGAGCGGATGGTCGGACACATAGAGCCCGAGCATCTCGCGCTCGAAGCTGAGCTTGTCCTTCTTGGTCCATTCGGGGCGCTCGGGCACCTTGGCAGGCGGAGCATCCTCGTGCTCGTCGTAGAGACTGTCGAAGTCGAATCCGATCGCTCCCTGCGCCTCGTTGCGCTTCTGGTCGACCGCGGCCTCTGTGGCATCCTCATGGATCTCCATCAGCGCTCGACGAGTGCTGCCCATCGAGTCGAACGCGCCGGCCTTGATCAGAGACTCGACCGTGCGCTTGTTCGAGACGTGCAGCGGAACCTTCTTGAGGAAGTCGTGGAACGAGTCGAAGCTCTCCTTCTTGCGCGACTCGACGATGCCGTCGACGACGTTGCTGCCGACGTTGCGCACTGCACCGAGCCCGAAGCGGATGTCTTCCCCGACCGCGGCGAAGAAGTTGATCGACTCGCGCACGTCCGGCGGCAGCACCCTGATGCCCATGCGGCGGCACTCGTTGAGGTAGATCGCCATCTTGTCCTTCGAGTCGCCGACGCTGGTCAGAAGCGCAGCCATGTACTCAGCGGGATAGTGCGCCTTGAGGTACGCGGTCCAGTACGACACGAGCCCGTATGCGGCCGAGTGCGCCTTGTTGAAGGCGTAGTCCGAGAAGGGCAGCAGGATGTCCCACAGCGCCTTGACGGCGCCGTCGCCGAACCCGTTCGCATGCATGCCGCTCTGGAAGCCCTCGTACTGCTTGTCGAGCTCGGACTTCTTCTTCTTGCCCATCGCGCGACGCAGGATGTCTGCTTGACCGAGGCTGAAGCCGGCCACTTTCTGGGCGATGGCCATCACCTGCTCCTGATAGATGATCAGGCCGTACGACTCGTCGAGGATGTCCTTCAGCGCCTCTTCGAGCTCGGGATGGATCGGGCTGATGGGCTGCATTCCGTTCTTGCGCAACGCGTAGTTGGTGTGTGAGTTCGCACCCATCGGGCCCGGTCGGTACAGCGCGATGAGCGCCGAAATGTCGCCGAAGTTGTCGGGCTTCATCAAGCGCATGAGCGATCGCATCGGTCCGCCGTCGAGCTGGAACACGCCCAGCGAATCGCCGCGCGCGAGCAGATCGTAGGAGGGGCGGTCGTCGAGTTCGAGGTGCTCGAGATCGACTTCCTCGTTGCGGTTCATGCGGATGTTATCGAGCGCATCGGAGATGATCGTGAGGTTGCGCAGCCCCAGGAAGTCCATCTTGATGAGGCCGAGCGTCTCGCACGAGGGATAGTCGAACTGCGTGACGATCTGGCCGTCCTGCTCGCGCTTCATGATCGGGATGATGTCGAGCAGCGGTTCGGACGACATGATCACGCCTGCGGCGTGCACACCCCACTGACGCTTGAGGCCCTCGAGCCCGATGGCACGGTCGAACACCGTCTTCGCCTCGGGGTCGGTCTCGATGAGCGCGCGGAACTCGCTCGCCTCCTTGTAGCGCGGGTGCGCGGAGTCGAACATCCCATCCAGCGGCATGTCCTTGCCCATCACGGGCGGCGGCATGGCCTTCGTCAGACGCTCGCCCATGCTGAACGGGAACCCGAGCACGCGCCCGGCATCCTTCAGTGCCTGCTTGGACTTGATCGTGCCGTACGTCACGATCTGCGCCACGCG
Source organism: Microbacteriaceae bacterium (assembly GCA_052085045.1). Lineage (GTDB taxonomy): Bacteria > Actinomycetota > Actinomycetes > Actinomycetales > Microbacteriaceae > Microbacterium. Next base: position 93,317 of record JBQDFB010000001.1, read on the forward strand.
CTCGTCGCCGTACTTCTCGGTGACGTAGTCGATGACCTCGCCGCGTCGCCGGTCGTCGAAGTCGACGTCGAAGTCGGGCATCGAGACGCGGTCGGGGTTGAGGAACCGCTCGAAGATCAGACCGTGCTCGAGCGGGTCGAGGTCGGTGATCTTCATAGCGTAGGCGACCATCGACCCCGCACCGGAGCCGCGCCCCGGACCGACCCTGATGCCGTTGTCCTTAGCCCAGTTGATGAAGTCGGCGACCACGAGGAAGTAGCCGGGGAACCCCATCTGCAGGATGATTCCAGTCTCGTACTCGGCCTGCTTGCGCACCCTGTCGGGGATGCCGTTCGGGTACCGGTAGTGCAGGCCGGTCTCGACCTCCTTGATGAGCCAGCTGTCTTCGGTCTCACCGTCGGGTACCGGGAAGCGCGGCATGTAGTTCGCCGAGGTGTTGAACTCGACCTCGCAGCGCTCGGCGATCAGGAGCGTGTTGTCGCAGGCCTCGGGATTGTCACGGAAGAGCTGGCGCATCTCCTGCGCGGTCTTGACGTAGTACCCGTCACCATTGAACTTGAACCGGTTCGGGTCATCCATCGTCGAGCCGGACTGCACGCACAGCAGCGCCTCGTGCGCGTCGGCCTCGTGCTGGTGCGTGTAGTGCGAGTCGTTCGTACCGACCACCGGGATGTTCAGATCTTTCGAGATCTTCAGCAGATCGGAGATGACGCGCCGCTCGATCGACAGCCCGTGATCCATGATCTCGGTGAAGTAGTTCTCCTTGCCGAAGATGTCTTGGAACTCGGCGGCTGCGGCGCGCGCCGCGTCGTACTGCCCGAGTCGCAGTCGGGTCTGGATCTCGCCGGACGGGCAGCCGGTGGTCGCGATGAGGCCCTTGCCGTATTTCTGCAGTAGCTCGCGATCCATGCGGGGCTTGAAGTAGTACCCCTCGATGCTCGAGAGCGAACTCAGCCGGAAGAGGTTGTGCATGCCCTCGGTGCTCTCAGCCCACATCGTCATGTGCGTGTAGGCGCCCGAGCCCGAGACGTCGTCGCTCTTCTGGTCGGGCGACCCCCACGCGACGCGCGACCGGTCGCTGCGATGCGTGCCGGGGGTCACATACGCCTCGAGACCGATGATCGGCTTGACGCCGACGTTCTTGGCCGCGTTGTAGAACTCGAAGGCCGCGAAGGTGTTGCCGTGGTCGGTGACGGCGATGGCGGGCATGTCGTAGTCGGCGGCCGCCTGTGTCATCGCGCTGATCTTCGCCGCGCCGTCGAGCATCGAGTATTCGCTGTGCACGTGCAGGTGTACGAAGGAGTCTGATGCCACGTCTTCGAGTCTACGTCGGGGCCCGGACACCGGCTCGGGCGTCACCGCAGGTCGAGCCGCATGAGTACCCTCGGGAATCCGTTGAGGACGGAGCCGGTCTCGGATTCCTGTGTGAACCCGGCCCTCTCGAACAGCGCTTTCGTGCCGACGTACGCCATCGTCATGTCGACCTTCTCACCGCGGTTGTCCACCGGGTAGGCCTCGATGACGGGCGCGCCGCGCTCTCTCGCATAGGCGACGGCTCCGTCGACTATGTCGTGCATGATGCCCTGCTTGCGGAAGCCGGGGCGCACGCGGATGCACCACAGTGACCACACGTCGAGGTCGTCGAGGTGCGGAATCCGCCGGTTCCTCGCGAAGCTCGTGTTCCGCCGCGGCTGCAGCGCGGCCCATCCGGCCGGTTCGTCGTCGAGGTAGGCGATGACTCCCGGCGGCGGGTCCTGATGGCACAGGTCACGCACGCGTTCGGCACGTGCCGCCGACATCTGCTACGGCATCAGCCTTCGTCGACCTCGACGATGTTCTGATCGGTGTTCGAGTAGGTGATGGACTCGGCGGTGCTGCCGACCAGCCCCATGGTCACATCCAGCAGGCCCGGCTCGATCTCGTCCAGGGATGGCGGCGTGTCCGTACCGAGCGTGAGCGGGTCACCGCCCATCGATGATGCCGAGACCGATCCGAGGTACACCGAGACGTTCCCCTGCAGTGACATCGTGTCGGATGTGGTGACGAGTCCCGGACCGTCCGGCGGGCGGACGGTGAGCGAGAAGCCGGTGATCGTGATGGATTCGGCGTCGATCTTCAGAGCGCGCACGCTGCCGCCGTCGACCGTGGGAACGCTCACGATGCTGAGGCCCCTCAGCCCCGTGAACGACAGTCCGCCCGAGCGCATCGACGCCGGGATGCCGCTGAAGATCGGTGCCGCGTCATCCACCGGTGCGGGCACTGGCTCCTGGTCCGTCGCCGGTTCTTCCGGTGCCGGAGCGCCCGGGCCCACAGCATCCGGATCGGCCTCATCCGCCTCATCTGCCTCGTCGGACGGGTCAGTCTCGTCCGGCGCGTCCGGGTTCGCCGGGGATTCGGTCTCGTCCGGCACCGGCTGGTCGTCCTTCGGGCACAGGAACGACAGGAACGAGTCGCAGAAGCCTGCCATACGCGGCGCGGGCGCAGCATTCACCACCAGCGGCGCGGTGATCAGCAGCGCCGCGAAGACCGCGGCGACGCGCAGACGTCGAGAGGACCTCACCCGGCGTCCTCCTCGGGTTCCCCCTGCTGCGCTGCACGGCGCGCCTTGGCCGCGGCCCTCGCCTCGGGCGTCATCCACGCCACGACGAGAACGCCGCCGATGGCGGCGAGGATCGTACCGATCAGGAATCCCCCGAGGTTCACCCCGACGAGTGCGTACAGCCCCAGGATGAGTGCGAGCACGCCGTAGAAGACATGGTGGGCGGGCATCGCCACCGAGAGGATGCCGAGCAGCACGAGCGCGATCGGGATGACGGTGGCCTGGAGGCCCTCGATGCCCAGCTGCACGCGGAGGTGTCCGATGTCGAGCTGCCCGGAGAAGAACATCTCGATTCCGGCCACGACGGTCAGCAGTCCCCCGATGAACGGCCTCTGCTTGCGCCATGCCGAAAATCGGCGCGTCGCACTGCGAGCCGAGCGGCGGGAGGGTGCCATCGGGGTCGCCTCGGTCAGAAGCACGGGGTCGATCCGTCGGTGAGCTCGAGCGTCATCCCGGTCAGTGTGAACACCGACGCCTGCGTGCTCCACGCGGTCTGCTGCAGGTTCGCGATCGATACGGTGTCGGCATCCTGCGAGAAGTCGCCGGCTGTGCCCTTGGCCTCGGTCTGCACAGTCGAGGCGTCCACGCCGATGCGAATGTTGCCGAAGGACGCGTCGCCGGCGAGCCCTGTCATGCCGATCTGCAGGTCGGAGGCGCTCGCGGGGGTGTCACCCCCGCCCGCCTTGATGAGCAGTCCCACGGTTCCCAGCGGGGTCTCCGTGACCACAGACTGGCACAGGTCGCTCAGCGTCGCGCTCTTGATGTTGGCGATCGCGACGGTGTGCTCGCCGCCCTCCGAGTCGGTTGCGACCCCGGCGTACTGCGAGAAGCCGGTGCCTTCGAGCTGACTGGCGGAGATCTGGAACTGACTTCCCGAGACGGCGAATGAGACCGGGACCTGCCCCTGCGCTACTCCGCCGAGAAGGAGCGCTGCGACGACGCCGACGGGCACGGCAGCGAGGGTGACCCGGCCAGCGTGAGACTTTGTGAGTGACGGGAACTTCATCGATCCTCCTGTGTCGGGCCGTCGTCTTCGACGGCGCGTGTTCGAGCATAACGCCCATTGACTCAGAGTCAATACTGTGCTCGCATGTTGCACTGATCGGTAGGCTGGTCTGATGTCCGAAGAACGCCGCAGTCGCCTGACCCCCGAGGACAGACGGACCCAGCTGCTGGCCCTCGGCGTGAACTTCCTCGCGGATCATCCGCTCGAAGAGCTCTCCCTGGACGAGCTCGCCCGACGCGCGGGGGTGTCGCGGGCGCTGCTGTTCCACTACTTCGCCTCGAAACAGGGCATGCATCTCGCCGTCGTAACGGCGGCGCGCGACAGTCTGCTGCGTGCGACCGCTCCGCGCACGGATCTGCCGCCCCGTGAGCGGATCGACGACACGCTGCGACGGTTCGCCGCGTTCGTGCGCGACCACAGCGGCACGTTCGTCTCGCTCGTGCGCGGCACAGCCAGTGGCGACCCGACTGTCCGCGCCCTCGTGGACGAATCGCGCGACCTCAATGCCGAGCACCTGTGGCAGGCGTTCACCGAGCTCGGCGTGACCGACACCCGCGAGGTGCGGATGGCACTGCGCGCGTGGGTGTCGTTCGCCGAGGAGATGTTCGTCGCCCTCGAAGCGGGCGACCTCATCGATGACGAGCGCCTCGTCGCCTTCCTGGTCCGCACCCTCGACGCCGCCGTCGCCGTCGCGCGCGAGAGCAGCCTCTGAAGCGTACTCAGTCGCCGCGCAAGACCTCGAGAGCGCGCACGAAATCGTCCGGATAAGGCGATTCGAACTGCACCCGCTCCCCCGTGGCCGGGTGCGCGAACGCGAGCTTGTGGGCGTGCAGCCACTGCCGCGTCAGTCCGAGCCGCGCCGACAGCGTCGGGTCCGCGCCGTAGAGAGGATCGCCAACACACGGGTGCCGGTGCGCGGCCATGTGCACGCGGATCTGATGCGTGCGCCCGGTCTCGAGGTGGATCTCGAGCAGCGAGGCGCCGGGAAAAGCCTCAAGGGTCTCGTAGTGGGTGATCGACGGTTTGCCGTCCGGAACCACGGCGAACTTCCACGAGTGGTTCGGATGCCGGCCGATCGGGGCCTCGATGGTCCCGGTGAGCGGGTCAGGATGCCCCTGCACGACCGCGTGGTAGATCTTCTCGACCGTGCGCTCCTTGAAGGCGCGCTTGAGGACCGTGTACGCCGACTCCGTCTTCGCGACGACCATCAGGCCGCTGGTGCCGACGTCGAGGCGGTGGACGATCCCGGCACGCTCGGCGGCCCCGCTGGTCGCGATGCGGAATCCGGCACCGGCGAGAGCCCCCAGCACGGTCGGACCGTCCCAACCGAGCGACGGATGCGCCGCGACCCCGGTGGGCTTGTCCACGACGATGATGTCGTCATCGTCGTAGACGATTCCCAGGTCCGGGACCTGCACCGGCACGATGGTCGGCTCCTGCTTGGGCTGCCACTCGACGTCGAGCCACCCGCCGCCGTGCAGACGGTCGGACTTGTCGAGCACGATGCCGTCCTGACGCACACCGCCGGCGGTGACCACCTCGGCCGCGAACGTGCGGGAGAAGCCGAGCATCTTCGCCAGGGCCGCGTCCACCCGAGCGCCTTCCAGTCCGTCCGGCACCGGAAGCGAGCGCGATTCCACGGTCAGGCGTCCTTCTCGACGGCCTCCGGCTCGGTGCCGGCATCCGTCTCGGAATGGGCGTCCGTATCCGCTTCGGAATCGGCGTTCTCGACGTGATCCTTCTCACGCGTGCCATCGAAGCGGATGCCGAGGACGACGAGCAGCGCAACGGTGATCATGCCGCACACGATGAAGATGTCCGCGACGTTGAAGATCGCGGGCATCATCCACGGCATCGAGATCATGTCGACCACGTGGCCAACGGCGAAACCCGGTTCGCGCAGGAGACGGTCCGTCAGGTTGCCCAGTACGCCGCCGAGCAGACAGCCGAGAATCACGGCCCAGAGCCGCGAACGCAGGTTGAAGGCCTTCCAGACGATGATCGCAGCGACGACGGTGAGGGCGATCGTGAAGATCCACGTCACCTCGCTGCCGAGCGAGAAGGCGGCTCCGGAGTTACGGATGTAATAGAGCTGCAGGAACTCGCCGAGAACAGGGACGACCTCGTGCAGCGGCAGGTGCTCGACCGTGAGGTACTTCACGAACTGATCGGCGGCCAGCACCAGCGCCGCGAGAAGCGCGACGGTGATGCCGGCCGCCCACCGACGAACGGGGCGACGTCCGGACAAAGAGGACCTACAGCCCGATCGCGGAGACCGGCGTCGAGTCCGTCGAGTTGGACTTCTCGTCGAGGTCGCGCAGCTGACCCTCGATGTAGCCGCGCAGCTGGGTGCGGTAGTCGCGCTCGAAGTTGCGCAGCTCGGTGATGCGCGCTTCGAGAGTGTTGCGCTCGCGCTCGAGGCGAGCGGACTCCTCGCGCTGCTTGGCCTGGGCCTCGGTGCGGATGCGGTCGACCTCGGACTCGGCGTCGGAGATGAGCTGGCTCTTCTTCGCCTCGCCCTCGGCCACGTGCTCGTCGTGCAGGCGCTGTGCGAGCTCGATGATACCGGCGGTCGCGGTGGTGGAACCCGCGCCGACCTCTGCGGGGACGGCGGGTGCCGGAGCTGCGGCGGCGACCGGAGCGGGAACCTCGTCGACGACCGCGGGCTTCTCTTCGGCCGGCTTCTCTTCAGCGGGCTGCTCCGCGGCCGGCTTCGTGCCGGACTCGTACTCGGCGAGCTTGGCCTTCAGCTCAGCGTTCTCTTCGAGCGCCTTGCGCCACTCGACAACGATCTCGTCGAGGAAGTCGTCGACCTCGTCGGGGTCGAAGCCGTCCTTGAAGCGAACGTGCTGAAACTGCTTGGTGACGACGTCATCCGGGGTCAGTGCCATTATCTCGGCTCCTCTTTCGATGAGTTCTGCTGCCAGTGTCTGACACATGGCGGGGTAATGATCCGGCGCGTACCCGGGGCGCGCACCTCGTGCAAGCATAGTCCCCGATCAGATGAACTGCCTCACGATCGCCATCACGATGAGCACGGCGAGCATCGTGAACGTGAATCCGAAATCCAATGACAGCGTTCCGATGCGCAGTGGAGGAATGAAGCGTCGGAACAGCCGGATCGGCGGGTCGGTGACGGAGTACACCACTTCCGCCGCGATGAGACCGGCACCCTTCGGGCGCCACTCACGGTTGAACATCGGGATGTAATCGAGGATGAGCCGAGCGAACAGCACGAAGATGTAGATCAGCAGGATCAGGTGAACGATCGATGCGATCCAGGAGACCACCACGGCCACGGATCAGGACTGATCGAAGCCCGCGGACTCCGGGTCCGCGTGCGCGATGCCTCCGTGGCCCGACACGGCGATGTTCTCGGGCGAGAGCAGGAACACCTTGCTGGTGACGCGCTCGATCCGGCCGTAGAGGCCGAGCGAGAGCCCGCTCGCGAAGTCGATCAGACGGCGCGCATCGGCGTCCGACATCTGCGACAGGTTGATGATCACCGGAACGCCCTCGCGGAAGTTCTCGGCGATCAGCTGCGCGTCGCGGTACTGCTTGGGGTGCACCGTAAGGATCTCGTTGACGGCGCCCGCCGAGGGCTGACGCACGGCGACCGGGCGACGCAGCGGCGTCACGGGGGCGGGTGCGGCTTCGCCCTGATCGCGCTCACGCTCGCGCTCGCGCTGTGCACGGGCGGGGGCCGGAGCGAGCTGCTCCTCGTAGGCCTCTTCTTCATCGGCGAGACCCAGGTAAACCATGGTCTTCTTCAGCGGGTTTCCCATCGTGTCCTCCGTGTTCGACGTGGGCTGATCTGTTTCGAGGTTAACCCCGGTCGGGGCGCGGTCCGGTGATTGCCGAGCCGATCCGCAGGTGTGTCGCGCCCGCGGCGATCGCCTCGGCGAAGTCGCCGGTCATGCCGGCGGATATCCATGTGGCGTCCGGCTGCACCGATCGGATGCTCTCGGCGATCCCGCGCAGCCGTTCGAATGCGGGCGCCGGGTGCTCGCCAAGGGGCGCGACGCCCATCACACCGCGCAGCCGCAGCGATGGCAGCGAGAGGATGTGCTCGGCCAGTCGACCGGCTTCGGCGGGCCCTGCTCCCCCGCGCCCCGCATCGTCGGTGAGGTTCACCTGCACGAGGACGTCGAGGACGTCTCCGTCATCATCGGGTTCGGAGGCACGGTGCAGCGCATCGGCCAGCTTGATGCGATCCACCGAGTGCACGGCATCCGCACTGCGCCGGATCGCACCCGCCTTGTTCGTCTGCGCCTGACCGATGAAATGCCAGTGCAGCCCGTCGAGACGCGGTTGGCCTGCCCGCTCGAGCTCATCGCGTTTCGCTGTGAGCTCTTGCTGCCGGTTCTCGCCGATATCGCGCACACCCAGAGCGTGCAGGTCGCGGACGAGCGATGCCGGGTGGAACTTCGTCACCACGATGCGGGTGATCTCACCGGCATCCCGTCCGGCGGCCCGCGCGGCGTCCGCGATCTGCGCGTCGATCGCGGACAGCCGCTCGGCGAGGTCGGTCAACGTGCCCCTTACTTCAGGAACTCGGGGATGTCGATGTCGTCATCCGCGAAGGCCGGCTCGAGGCTCGTCGTGGGCGTGCGCGGTGCTGGCTGCGTCTCAGCGGGCTCCGTCGCCTTCGGAGCCTCGGGCTCGTCATCCGACAGCGTGACCTCGGGCAGGGTCGCCGGCTCGGGGCGTGAGACGACCATCGGGTCCAGGCGCATCGTCGGCTCTCCGCCGTCGAACCCTGCGGCGATGACGGTGACCCGCACCTCGTCGCCGAGTGTGTCGTCGATGACTGTTCCGAAGATGATGTTCGCCTCGGGGTGCGCGGCCTCCTTGACGAGGTCGGCGGCGTCGTGGATCTCGAAGATGCCGAGGTTCGAACCGCCCTGGATCGACAGCAGCACTCCGTGCGCGCCCTCGATGGATGCTTCGAGCAGCGGCGACTCCACCGCGAGCTCAGCGGCCTTGATCGCCCGGTCAGCACCGCGAGCGGAGCCGATGCCCATGAGCGCGGATCCGGCCCCCTGCATGACCGACTTCACATCGGCGAAGTCGAGGTTGATGAGACCGGGTGTCGTGATCAGGTCGGTGATGCCCTGCACACCGGCGAGGAGCACCTGGTCGGCGGTCGCGAACGCCTCGATCATCGAGATGCCGCGGTCGCTGATCTCGAGCAGCCGGTCGTTCGGGACGACGATGAGGGTGTCGACCTCTTCCTTCAGCTGGGCGACTCCCTCTTCGGCCTGGCTCTGGCGACGACGCCCCTCGAAGGAGAACGGCTTGGTCACCACACCGATGGTCAGCGCGCCGATCGACTTGGCGATCCGTGCGACGACGGGCGCACCGCCGGTGCCGGTGCCGCCGCCCTCGCCGGCGGTGACGAAGACCATGTCGGCACCGGTGAGGGCCTGTTCGATCTCTTCGGCGTGGTCTTCGGCGGCACGACGCCCGACCTCGGGGTCGGCGCCGGCGCCGAGGCCGCGGGTGAGCTCGCGCCCGACATCGAGCTTGATGTCGGCGTCGCTCATGAGGAGCGCCTGGGCGTCGGTGTTGACGGCGATGAACTCGACGCCGCGAAGGCCGAGCTCGATCATGCGGTTGACGGCGTTGACACCGCCACCGCCGACGCCGACGACCTTGATCACGGCGAGGTAGTTCTGGTTCTGGCTCATGGCCGGCCTCCGATGTTTCGAGCCTGGAAAAGAATGTGAACCTTAAACCTCAGGTAGAGGTGTAAAGTGTTTCCCGGTATTGCGTTCTCTGTGATCGAAGGTATGCGTCGTTTCGTCGTGCGCGCGCAGCGACACGGGCGTGTCGGGCGTTTCGCCTCGGCGCCGGTCGATCGGCGCGGTTTCAGCCGACGACGGGGACCTGGTAGGACGACACATCGATGGTCCGCGCATCGGGCCTGGCGGTCAGCACGCTGCTGAGCGTCACGCTCTTCAGCGCGGAATCCTCGGAGCTCCCCCACACCACGGTCACCCCGCTCGAGAGCGTCAGAGTCACATCGTCGAGCGTGGTCGCTGTGACCTCGGTGAGTGCCGCACGAACATCCTTCGGCAGCGACCGGACCACGAGACCGACGGACTCGAACGCGTCGGAGTCGACCCCGCCGTCGACGTTCAGCACCGGCTGTCCCTCGGGTGGCTCCGGAGTCGTGGTCAGGGCGACGCCGGCGGCGTCGACCAGGGTGTATCCGGCATCCGATTCGATCACGCCGATGGGTGTGCGCTCGACGATGCGCAGGGTGAGATCATGCGGCGGCTTGGCCTCGAGTGCGTAGGTCTCGATGAGGGGGAAGGCGATCAGAGCCGCCTTCACATCGCCGTCGTCGACGAGAGCGAGCGGGGTGCCGATCTGATCGGCCAGCGCCGCCTCGATGTCCGCGGGATCGACCGCGGATGCTCCGACCACCGTGATCTTCTCTACCGCGAACAGCGGACTGTACGCGGCGATCACGCTGCCTCCGATCAGCAGCACGACGGCCCCCAGTGCGCCGAGCCAGATCATCCGTCGGCGACGCGAGCGCTGCGTGAATCGCCGGATCTCGGCGCGCAGGCGCCGTCGACGTGCGCGGGCGGCGCGCCAGACATCGCGCGCGGTCAGTTCGCCGGAGTACTCATCCGCGCGTGCCGCGTCCTCGTCGGGGTCGGGGTCCGCACGCGACAGCTCAACGGGGTCGGCGGGCTCGGTTTCGGCTCGGCGCCGCCCGGGGCGTGCCGGTGCGGACTCCGCCTCGTCCGGTGGAGTCGGAAGCGGTGCCGGGCGACGCATCGATCAGGCTCCTGCGCTCGTCACGGGCTGCCGGCGGAGGGCGTCGAGCACCTGCGGAATGATCAGGTACACGTTGCCGCAGCCGAGCGTGATGACGAAGTCGCCCTCTCGGGCCACAGACGCGGTGTAGTCGGCGGCCTGCTGCCAGTCGGCAACGAAGTGCACGCCGCTCTGATCGGCGAACGCGCCGCTGACGAGCTCACCGGTCACGCCGGGCACGGGGTCTTCGCGCGCGCCGTAGACGTCGAGCATGACGGTGTGATCGGCATAGGTCTCGAGAACCTCGGCGAACTCGCGGTACATGTGCTGCGTGCGCGAATATGTGTGCGGCTGCTGGATCGCGATGAGCCGCCCCTCGCCCACAACGCCGCGTGCCGCCTCGAGAGCCGCGCGCACCTCGGTCGGGTGGTGGGCGTAGTCATCGAAGACGCTCACGCCGCGCTCGACGCCGTGCAGCTCGAAGCGGCGCACCGTGCCGGCGAATCCCTCGACCGCACGGACCGACTCGGCGAGCCCGTACCCGAGCGCGATGAGGACGGCCGCGGAACCGGCGGCGTTGATGGCATTGTGCTCACCGGGAACGGCCAGCTGCATGCGCACACTCTGCCCGCCGTGGACGATCGTCGCCGACGCCGCCCCAGTGATCGAGACATCGGCGAGCCGTACGTCGGCATCTTCGGCGCGGCCGAAGGTGAGGACGTTCTCGTGCGACAGCCCGGCCCGCACCCGCGAGGCGCCCGGATCGTCGCTGGAGATGACGACCGCCTCGCGCGCGGCATCCGCGAACCGGATGAACGCGTCGTGGAAGGCCTCGTCCGAACCGAAGTGGTCCAAGTGATCCGGGTCGACGTTGGTGATCAGCGCGACCGCGGTGTCGTACAGCAGGAACGTGCCGTCGGACTCATCGGCCTCGACGACGAACAGCTCATCGGCTCCGGAGGCGCTCGAGGTGCCCAGCTGCTCGATCACCCCGCCGTTGACGAAGCTCGGGTCGGCACCGAGCGCCTGCAGCGCGGTGACGATCATGCCGGTGGATGTCGTCTTGCCATGCGCCCCGGCGACCGAGACGAGGCGGCGACCGCCGATCAACCAGTGCAGCGCCTGGGAGCGGTGGATGACGTGCAGCCCCCGTTCCTTCGCCGTGACGAACTCCGGGTTCTCGGGCCAGATCGCCCCGGTGTGCACGACGGTGTCGGCATCGGCGAGATTCGCGGCGTCATGACCGACGTGCACGGTCGCCCCCGCCGCGGCGAGGGCACGCAGGTTGTCGCTGTCGTCCCGGTCGGAGCCGGACACGCGGATTCCGGCGTCGAGGAACATCTTCGCCAGTCCGCTCATGCCTGAACCGCCGATGCCGATGAAGTGGGCGGCGGTGATGGACTCCGGGATCGGGAGCGAGAGGTCGGGTCTGATCATGTCGCATCCATCCTAATTCGCCCTCAACGACGGGCGCCGAGCGCACGGTCGATCATCGCGATGACGTTCTCCGTGCCGGTGCGGGTGCCGACGTGTCCGGCCGCCGCTGCCATGGTGGCGATCCGCTCGCGATCGCCCAGCAGCGGGACGATCTCAGCGCGCACCGTGTCGCCGGTGAAGCTGCCGTCGTCGAGCAGGATGGCCGCTCCTGCGCCCACTGCGGATGCCGCGTTCAGCCGTTGCTCGCCGTTGCCGACGGCGTACGGCACGTAGACCGCGGGGATGCCGAGGGCGCTGATCTCGCTGACCGTCGCGGATCCGGCGCGCGAGACGATGAGGTCGGCCAGAGAGAACGCGAGGTCCATGCGATCGACGTAGCGGCGCATCGCGTATCCGGAGACCTCGGGGGCCGCGAGGTCGCTGCGCTCCCCCGTCACATGCAGCAACTGCCAGCCGGCCGCGATCACACCGCCCCAGGAATCCGCCAGCGCCTCGTTGAGGCGCTGCGCGCCGAGCGAGCCGCCGAAGACCAGCAGCACCGGGCGCGCAGCATCCAGGCCGAAATGCTCGGCAGCCTCGGCCCGGCGCGCGGCGCGGTCGAGCTCGACGATCTCGCGCCGCAGCGGCATGCCCACCACCTGACTGCTCCCCAGCGGGGTGCCGGCGAACGCGACGCCGTTCCCGGCCGAACCTGCAGCGCCGAGCCGATTCGCCAGGCCCGGCTTCGCGTTGGCTTCGTGCACGATGTACGGCACCTTCTCGCGGCGCGCGGCCAGGTATGCCGGCGCCGAGGCGTAGCCGCCGAAGCCCACCACGACGTCGACGGCGTGCGTGCGGATGTGGGTGCGGACCTGCGACACCGCCCGTGCCAATCTGCCGGGGAACCCGAGGGCCTGACCGTTCAGACGCCGAGGGAAGGGCACCTTGTCGACGATGAGGAGTTCGTAGCCCCGCTCAGGCACCAGGCGCGCCTCCAGGCCCTCCCGCGTGCCGAGCACGAGCACGGTGGCGTCGGCATCGCGATCGCGCAGGGAGTCGGCGACGGCGAGCAGGGGGTTGACGTGCCCGGCGGTGCCGCCGCCGGCGAGAAGGTACGAGGTCACCTCGCGACCTTACCCCGCTCCGCCTGGGGAATCGTTCTGGCGAAGGCCAGCAGCACGCCGCACGCGAGAAGCACCGAGAGGAGTGCCGTGCCGCCCTGCGACATGAACGGGAGCGGCACGCCCAGCACCGGGAAGACCCCGATCACGACGCCGACGTTGATCAGTGCCTGACCGATGATCCAGACGGTGATGCCACCGGCGGCGACGCGGATGAAGGGGTCGTCGGTCTTGCGGATGATGTGGAAGGCGCCGACCGCGAAGAACGTGAACAGGGCGAGCACGACCAGACAGCCGATGAGGCCGAGCTCCTCACCGACGATCGCGAAGATGAAGTCGTTCGCTGCGGCAGGAAGCCAGCCGTACTTCTCCTGCGAGTTGCCGAGCCCGAGCCCGAAGATGCCACCGGAGGCCATGCCCCAGATGCCGTGGATCGACTGGTAGCAGTCGCCGTAGTAGAGCGACATGTCGCTGCAGGTCGCCGTGATGCGCCGCAGGCGGTCTTCGCTCGAGAACGCGTACGCGAGCACGGCGCCCGTGCCCACGATCATCGGCAGGATGAACAGGCGCAGCTTCACACCGGAGAAGAACAGGCAGCCGAGCAGGACGAGCACCAGGATCATTGCCGTGCCGAGGTCGTTGCCGGCGATGACCGTGCCGATCGCGAACACCGCGACGGGGATGACCGGGATGAACACGTGGTGCCAGATGCCCAGACGCGCCTGCTTGCGCAGCAGCACGTAGGCGACCCAGAGCGCGAGAGCGAGCTTCATGAACTCGGAGGGCTGCACCGAGGAGAACCCCAGGTCGATCCAGTTCCGGTTTCCGCTGTCCGCGACCCCGAGCGGGGTGAATACCAGAAGCTGGAAGATGACGGCGAGGATCAGGGCGGGCCAGGCCAGTCGCTTGAGGAACGCGACCGACATCCTGCTCACCAGAAACATCATCGGCACGCCCAGGAGCGCGAAGACGCCCTGCTTCAGCGCGGTGTCGAACTGCCCCGATGCCGTCGCGCTGGTCGCGGAGAGCACCATCACGAGCCCGAAGATCGTCAGCAGCAGCGCGGTCGAGGCGATGAGCACGAACTCGCTCGAGGGCGGCGTGAAGATCCGCCCGAGCGAGACGCGAGCGGCGAGTCCGCGGCTTCCGCCGGACTCAGCGCGCGGAGGGCGAGCCACCTGTGTCATCGGCGCTCCCCCTGTCGATCCACGTGCGCACCGCCTCGGCGAAGCGGTGGCCACGCTCCGCGTAGCCGGTGAACTGGTCGAAGGATGCCGCCGCCGGGGCCAGCAGCACGGTGCCCCCTTCGGTGACGATCCCTGCGGCGATCTCCACCACGCGGGTCATGACACCTTCAGTCTCACCAGTGCCGACCTCGTACACCCGCACGTCGGGCGCGTGTCGCGCGAATGCCGCGACGACGTCATCGCGCTCGGTGCCGATGACCAGCGCCGCGCTCGCTGTGCGGCCGGCGTCGGCCACCAGGTGGGACAGGTCCACACCCTTCAGATCCCCGCCGACGATCCAGACCGCCCCGGGATACGCGCGCAGCGATGAGGCGGCCGCGTGCGGGTTGGTCGCCTTGGAGTCGTCGACCCACGTGACGCCGTCGTGCTGAGCGACGACTTGGATGCGGTGCTCGTCGAGCCGGAAGGAGTCCACCCCGCGCCGGATCGCCGCGGGGTCGGTCCCGAGCGCGCGGGCGAGTGCGCCAGCGGCGAGGATGTTCTGCACGATGTGCGGGGCCGAGAGCCCCGCCTGCTCGAGGTCGGCGATGGTGGTCAGCTCGAGGGCGCTGTTGCGGCGGTCATCCAGGAATGCGCGGTCGGCGAGGATGCCGTCCACGACGCCGAGATCGCTCGGTCCGGGCACGCCGAGGTCGAAGCCGACGGCACGAGCCCCCTCGGTCACGTCGGCCTCCTCGACCATCTCGCGAGTCGCCTCGTCGGCCTTGTTGTAGACGCAGGCGACGCGGGTATTGCGGTAGACGAGCGCCTTGGCGGCACGGTACGCCCCGGCGCTGCCGTGCCAGACGAGGTGGTCGTCGGCGAGGTTCAGGCATACGGCGGAGTGCGGCACCGGCTGACCGGCGGGGTCGCTCAGGCTGAGGTACCAGAGCTGGTGGCTGGACAGCTCGACGACGAGCACATCGAACCCGGCGGGGTCGCGTACGGCGTCCAGCACCGGGACCCCGATGTTCCCGCACGGCGCGGCGCGCAGTCCGCCCTCGACGAGCAGCGTCGCGGTGAGCCGGGTCGTGGTGGTCTTGCCATTCGTACCGGTGATCATCACCCAGTCGGCCGGGGTGCCGTCGGCACGCACGACCTTGTCGCGCACGCGCCACGCGAGTTCGATGTCGCCCCACAGTGCGATCCCGGCGCTCTGCGTCCACTGCACGAGCGGATGCGACGGCGAGAAGCCCGGCGATGCGACGACGATGTCCGGGGCGAACTCGACGAGCTCCGGCGGGGCCTCATCGAGCGGATCGAGCACGAGCCGCGCACCGATGGCAGGGACCAGTCGCTCATAGTCCTCCGAAGCGGAGGCGCTGAGCACAAGCACTTCGGCGCCGAGTTCGGTCAGCGTGTCAGCCGCGGAGAACCCGGTCATCGACAGGCCGAGGACGGCGACCCGCAGACCCTTCCAATCAGCGTGCCAACTGGTCAGGGAGTCCAGTCGCGAGGTCATATCAGGGTGAGCCACTCGACGTAGAACAGGCCGACGGCGGCGACGGCGAGCAGGCCGGCGATGATCCACAGCCGCACGACGATCGTCACCTCCGGCCAACCGCGCATCTCGAGATGGTGGTGGAACGGGCTCATGAGGAAAAGTCGCTTACCGCGCGTGACCTTGAAGTAGAACCGCTGCAGGATGACCGATCCCGAGGACAGCACGAAGACGCCGGCGATGACGAACAGCAGCAGTTCGGTGCGGGTGAGGATCGCCATCGCAGTCACCACGCCGCCGATGGCCATCGAGCCCACGTCGCCCATGAACACCTTCGCCTTGGGAGCGTTCCACCAGAGGAAACCGATGAGCCCGGCCGCGAAGGAGGCGGCGACGATCGCGAGGTTGAACGGATCACGCACCTCATAGCAGGCGTCCAGTGCATCCTGGGCGACACCCGTTCCCGCGCAGGACTGCTTGAACTGCCAGAACGCGATGAGACTGTACGCGCTGACGACGAAGACGCCTGCGCCGGATGCGAGCCCGTCCAGGCCGTCGGTGAGGTTCACGCTGTTCGAGGTCGCGATGCCGATCACGGCGATCCAGATCAGGTAGAGGATCCAGCCGATGATCACACCGAAGCTGAACAGATCGAGCCAGGAGATGTCGCGGAACAACGAGATCGAGCCGCTGGCGGGGGTCTGACCGAACTGGTTGGGGAAGTTCAGCGCCACGACGCCGAACGGCACCATGACCACGAGCTGGCCGATGATCTTCCGCCACCCGGACAGCCCGAGGCTGCGTTGGGACTTCACCTTCATGTAGTCGTCGATGAATCCCACGGCGCCGAAGCCGACCATGAGCCAGAGCACGAGGATGGCCGAGAGCGCCGGCTGACTGCCACCGGCGTAAACGCCCACGAAGTAGCCGACAAGCGTGCCGACGATGAAGATCACGCCGCCCATGGTCGGCGTGCCGCGCTTGGCCTCGTGACTGGGATTCGCGATGTCTTCGGGGGTGCGGATGACCTGGCCCCAGCCCCACCGGCGGAACAGCCGGAGGAAGACGGGAGTCAGGAACAGGGTGAAGGCGAGCGATATCGCCGCCGCCATGAGGAGTGATCTCACGTGAACAATTCTCCCAGACGATCGCCGAGATGCCGGAGCCCGACGGAATTGGATGATTTCACGAGCACCCGGTCGCCGTCGCGCAGCTCCGTGCGCAGATACTCGTACGCGGCATCCTGATCGGCCAGGTGCACGGCCTCGCTGTCCCAGGACCCTTCGCCGACGGCGGCGAGATAGAGGCGACGCGCCTCCGGTCCGACCACGACGATGCGGCGGATGTTCAGCCGCACGGCGAGCAGCCCGATCCGGTCGTGCTCCTCCCCCGCGCTCTCGCCGAGTTCACTCATCGCGCCGAGCACGGCGACGGTGCGCTCGTCAGGACCGGTGATCTGCGCCAGCGTGCGCAGGGCTGCAGCCATCGAGTCGGGACTGGCGTTGTAGGCGTCATTGATGATGCGCACGCGGTCGCTCCCCATCGGCTCCATCCGCCACCGCTCGGCCACCTCGACCGTCTCGAGGCAGGCGATCGCGTCGGCTGCGGGGATGCCGAGGACACCGGCCGCAGCGATGGCGGCCAGCGCGTTCGTGATGTGGTGAGCGCCGAGCACCTTCAGCCGCATGGGCAGCGTCTCGCCGCCCGCAGTGATCATCGCGCGGGTGCCGTCGGGCGCCACCTGGACGTCGGATGCGCGCACCTGCGCGATCGGGCTCTGCCCGAAGCCGACGACGGACAAACCGTTCGCCGCCGCCGCGTCGTTCATCGCCCACACGCGCGGGTCGTCCGCGTTGAGAACGGCGGTGCCGCCGGCCCGGGATGCTGTGACCAGCTCGGTCTTGGCCTTCGCCGTCTCCTCGATCCCACCGAACCCGCCGGCGTGCGCCATGCCCACCATGAGGACCACGGCGACGTCCGGCTCGACCAGGCCCGCCAGATGCGCGATGCTGCCGGGCCCGGCAGCGCCGAACTCGCTCACGAGGTAGCGCGTGCTCTCGGTGACGCGCAGCATGGTGACCGGGGCTCCGACCTCGTTGTTGTAGGAGTTGATCGGCGCGACCGTCTCGCCGTCGTCCTGCAGGATGCGGGCGAGCAGGTTCTTTGTCGTGGTCTTGCCGTTGGAACCGGTGATCCCGACGATCTTCAGCTCGCCGACCGCACGCACGCGCGCGACGACCGCTCTGGCGAGATCGGCCAGAGCGCCCACAGCATCCGGCACGACGATCTGCGAAATGGCGTCGTCGACCAGGTGCTCGACGAGGGCGAGAACGGCGCCGTTCTCGACAGCGGCACCGACGAATCGGTGCCCGTCTGTATCGGCGCCGGGTTTGGCGACGAAGATGCCGCCGGCGGTCATGTTCCGAGAATCGGTGTCGACGACGCCGCTCACCACGGTGTCGGCGGTGTCGGTGCCGACGACACGCAGCTCACCGCCGGTGACGGCGGCGATCTCGGCGAGCGACAGGGCGATCATGGCATCTCCATGCACGGCGGGATGCCGGCTAGTTGAACTTCGGGAGCAGCTCGTCCATCGGTTCGGTGGACGGCGAGACGCGGTAGGTCTTCAGGACCTGGGTCATCGCCTTCTGGAAAGCGGATGCTGTGGCTGCGGACGATACAACCTTAGTCGGCTCGTCGAGAGTGACCACCACGACGTACTGCGGGTCATCGACCGGTGCGAAGCCGACCATACTGGTGAAGTACTTCCCGGCGATGTATCCACCGGCGTCCGCCTTCTGCGCCGTACCGGTCTTCGTCGCGACGCGGTAGCCGGGGATCTCGATCTGATCGCTCAGCCCGCCCTGCACCGAGACGTTCTCCAGGATGCGTGACACCTGGGTGGCAGTCTGTTCCGACACGATCTGCTCGCGCTCGGGCGCATCCGGGGTCACGACCGTGCCGTCGTCTTGCGTGCACGACTCGATCAGCGACAGGTCGATCTTCTCGCCGCCGTTGGCGATCGCTTGATATGCTCCCGCGACCTGCGGCGCGGTGACCGTGAACGCCTGGCCGAAGGTCGTCGTATACAGCGACTGGCTGTCCCAGTTATCGGGTGCATGTATGACCCCGCCCTCTTCCCGGGGGAAATCGATGGTCTTGCTGCCCACGCCGAACTTCTGCATGTAGTCGAAGCGGGTCTGCGAGTCGACCATCGTGCCGAACTTCGAGACGGCGACGTTCGAGGAATCGATGAGCGCACCGGCGAGAGTGTATTGATACGCCCCGTGCTGGAAAGCGTCGTTGATCACCGCGCCGTTGGGGAACGTCTCGTTCCCCGCGGCGGAGACCGTCGTCTTCATATCGGCCGCACCCGAATCGAGCGCCGCCGACGCTGTGACGGCCTTGAACGTCGACCCCGGCTCGAACGTCGTACCGAACACGCGTGTGCCCCAGTCCTCCGGCGAGGAGGCGTTGAGGTCGTTGGGGTCGAGCGAAGGCCACTCGGCTGCGGCACGGATCTTGCCGGTATCGACCTCGACGACAGTGACGGTTCCGGCCTTGGCACCCTGCTTCTGCGCCTCTTCGGCGATCATCTGCTGCAGATACCACTGGAGGTCACTGTTGATCGTGAGCTGCACGGACCCGCCGTTGACAGCATCCACGGTGCGCTCGCTGCCGGGGATGACGATTCCGTTCTTGCCGCGCAGATACGTGCGCTCGCCTTTCTCCGGCGCCAGGCACGCGCTCTCCATCCGCTCGATGCCCGCCTGGCCCTCGCCGTCGTTGTCGACGTAGCCGACGACATTGCCGGCGACGGCGCCGTTCGGATACACCCGCGTCTCGCGCGCCTTCGCGGCGATGTAGACCAGGCCGAGGTCGCGCAGCTCGAGATACTCCTCCGTACTCAGCCCCTTGGCGAGCTGGTAGTACTGCGAACTCGGGTCGTCCTCGAGGTTGTCCGCGACGGCGGCACGCAGCTCGTCGGCATCCTGGCCGGTGATGGCCGCGATCTTGTCGGCAGCTTCGTCCCACGGCATCTTCGGCGGACGGTCCGGATCGTTCTCGAGCTGCATGATCAGGCTCGGGCTCA
>JBQDFB010000001.1:113089-126459 GCA_052085045.1 Microbacteriaceae bacterium
GGGCCGCGCGTTGCTCGAGTCGTCATGCTGCTCTCTCCGTGTCTGCGTCAGCGGGTCGTCGGACTCGGAAGTCCATCGGTGATGGGCGGTGGGAGATCGGGGTCGGGCTTGTCAGCGCTGTCGGACTCGTTCTTCTCGGCGGCGGCTTCCCGCGCGTCTTCGTTCAGCAGAGCGTTGTGCACCGTGCCGCTGCCGGTCGGGTCGACGGTCGATTGCCCGTCGGCACCGGTGTTCGCGCCGAGCACCGTCGAGTCGCTCAGCCTCAGATAAGAGGCCGAGCCGGCGACGACCATGCCGAGGTCAGCCGCCTTGGTCGCCAGCAGCTGCGGAGAGGAGATGCCGGCGAGCTCATCCTGCAGTGCGCTGGTCTGCAGGTTCAGCTCGCGCTGCTGCGCGGTGAGATCGGCGAGAACGAAGGAGTCGTTGGTGATAGCCAGTGAGAGCCCGATCTGCGCCGCCCCGATCGCGGCGGCGCCGCCCAGTGCGACGAGCGCGTACACGAGCTTCGGCCGACGGCGGGGGGCCGGAGCCGTCACCGTCCGCAGGCGTCGCTCGGCGCCGGTCCGTGTCGGCGTCTCCGGCTGGGTCTGCGTCCGCATCGCTGCGGCGGTGGCACGGCTCATGCTGCCTCCCTCAATCGCTCGGCGGCACGCAGACGCACCGGAATGGCGCGCGGGTTGCGTTCCTTCTCGTCGTCGCTGGCGAACTCGGCCCCCTTGGTGAGGGTGCGGAACCGCGGCGCGTGTTCGGGCAGTTCGACCGGGAGCCCCGCCGGAGCGGTGGATGCGGATGCCGCGGCGAGCGCCTGCTTGACGAGGCGGTCCTCGAGCGACTGATAGCTCATCACGATGATGCGCCCACCGACGGCAAGTGCGTCCATCGCGGCGGGAATGGCATCGGCCAGGACGCTGAGCTCGGCGTTGACCTCGATGCGCAGCGCCTGGAAGACCCGTTTGGCGGGATGACCGCTGCGCTGTGCCGCTGCCGGGGTCGCTGCCTGCAGCAGGTCGACGAGATCCTGTGAGCGGATCAGCGGGTTCGCGTCGCGGGCCTGGACGATGAAGCGGGCGTAGCGAGCGGAGAGCTTCTCCTCGCCGTAGCGCTCGAAGATGCGCCGCAGATTGCCCTCGCTGTACGTGGCCAGGACGTCGGCGGCGGTGACCCCACCGGTCTGGTCCATGCGCATGTCCAGCGGCGCGTCCTTCGAGTACGCGAACCCGCGCTCGGCCTCGTCGAGCTGCAGCGATGAGACGCCGAGGTCCATGAGGATCGCGGAGGCGCCCTGCGCGTAGCGGCCGATCTCGTCGTAGACGGTGTGCACGAGGGTGATGCGGTCGGCGAAGCGCTCCAGACGCTCCCCAGCGATGCGGAGCGCGTCGGTGTCGCGGTCGAGACCGACGAGATGGATGTTGTCGAATCGCTCGAGCAGCGCCTCGGAGTGCCCGCCCATGCCGAGCGTCGCGTCGACGACGACGGCGCCGTCGTGCTGCAGGGCCGGGGCCATCAGCTCGATGCAGCGCTCGAGGAGCACGGGGGTGTGGATGTCGCGGAGGTTCATGATCGTTTCCGGTGACCTTCGGCCCTGATCCCCCTCCGCTTCTCGACCCGGCACCGGGGAAGTGTGTCGGGGCGGGAGCGGCGGGGCATCACAGCCGAGGTCAGAAGAGTCCGGGAATCACCTCCTGCTCCAGTTCTGAGTAGTTGTCCTCACCGGCGGCGAGGTAGTCGTTCCAGGCCGCGGCATCCCAGATCTCGGCATGCGCGCCGACGCCGGTGACGATGAGCTCCTTCTCGAGCCCCGCGTACTGGCGGAGGTGACCGGGGACAGTGATGCGGTTCTGGCTGTCCGGCATCTCTGCGCTCGCTCCGGAGAGGAACATGCGCAGGAAGTCACGGGCCTGTTTGTTGGTGAGCGGCGCTTGCCGGATCCGCTCGTGCATGGCCTCGAATTCGGCGGTGCTGAAGACATAGAGGCACCGCTCCTGGCCACGGGTGACGACGATGCCGCCGCCCAGGTCCTCGCGGAACTTGGCCGGAAGAATGACCCGGCCTTTGTCGTCGAGCTTCGGTGAATGCGTCCCCAGCAACATCGGCCATCACCCCCTCTTCGTCCGGCCAACTCGAGGTGCGCCCCACTTTACTCCACTTTGCTCCACATTCCTATGAAGGATCGCGAAAAGGATGCCACAGATCTCGGCGCCCACGATGCCACCCGCGTAATTCCGCGGGAAAGCGGAGTGGAGCGTCGGTGGAGGGCGGTGGAGCACGAGTGGAGGAAAAGTGCTCAGAGACGCAGAAAGGCCCGGATGCTACGTGCATCCGGGCCTGTGAAGTGGGGGAGGTCAGCGACCGTCTTGGCGACGATCCCAACGATCGTTCATGCGATCCATGAAGGAGGAAGGATTCTCCGGAGCCTTGGCAGGACCGCTCTTGGCGGGGCGTGTCGGACCATTCCTGCGCACCGGGGTGGCCGCGAGGATGACACCGCCCAGCATCGCGACGAAACCGACCACGCCGATGATGATGCTCGCGACCGGGCCGAGCTGTCCGCCCAGCGCGACCCCCGCGACGAGCGCGCCGATGCCGACGAGCAGCAGAACCGCGCCGTAGACGAGATTGCGATAGCTCAGTGCGCGGTCGCCGGACGGCGCACTGACGATGTCCGCGTCGTTGTGCAGGAGATGACGTTCCATCTCGTCGAGCAGACGCTGCTCCTGTTCAGACAGTGGCATGACGCCCCCCTCGGGTTTGAGTGTCTTCCAGTTTACGCCTGCGGAACCGGCCGAGGCTAGGGTTCCGCTGAGAACCTAAGCTGATTATCGTGCCCCTCTCCACCCAAGTCCAGCAGGCGGTCGCCGACCACCTGGATCGCTTCGTCTCGGACCGCTCGGCGGAGGCTGCCGAATACGGACCCGATGCCGCACTCTTCCTCGACGCGGCCGCCGAGACCCTGCGGGGCGGCAAGCGACTGCGGGCACGATTCTGCCATGCCGGCTGGCGGGCGGTGGCGCGCTTCGCCGATCGGGATGCTGTCGAGACCCGAAACGTCTGGGATCTCTGCGCCGCACTGGAGATCTTCCAGTCCGCAGCACTCGTGCACGATGACCTGATCGACAATTCCGACACCCGGCGTGGCAAACCGGCGGCCCACCGCGCTCTGCAGCGACGGCACAGCGAGAAATCCTGGGCCGGCGACGCCGAGGCATTCGGGCGATCCTCGGCCATCCTCCTCGGCGACCTGCTGATCTCGTGGAGCGATGATCTGCTGGAGCAGTCGCTGTCCCCGCATCCGCATGCCGCCGACGTCCGCACCGCCTACGCACGCATGCGCCGAGACGTGACAGTCGGACAGTTCCTCGACATCGCCGAGGAATCAGCATGGCGGGTCAGCCCCGACGACGAGCATGCCGCCCGCGCGCTGCGAGTCGTCTCTCTGAAGTCGGCCCGGTACAGCATCGAGCAGCCGCTCGCCCTCGGCGCCGCACTCGCCGGCGCGGATGCCGGTCAGCAGGATGCGCTGCGCGCCTTCGGACATCCGATCGGGATGGCTTTCCAACTGCGTGATGACATCCTGGGCGTCTTCGGCGACGAGTCCGTCACCGGCAAGCCCGCCGGAGATGATCTGCGCGAGGGCAAGCGCACAGTGCTGATCGCCCTGACCCGCGAGGGGCTCGACGGCTCGGCGCGTCGAGTGCTCGATGATCTCATCGGCGATCCGGAGCTCAATCGCGAGCAGGTCGCCGCCCTGCAGGCCACCATCTCGGCATCCGGCGCCCTGGAGCGCGTCGAGGAGATGATCGGGGCATACGCGGCCGAGGCCGACCGCGCCCTCGCCGGCGCGCGACTCGACAACGCGTCGGTCGGCGACCTGCGCGATCTCGCGCGGGCTGCGACCGTGCGTACGGCCTGACGCTCAGGCGAGCGTGCGTGCCACGCGGCGCACGGCGCTCTTATGCCCGTCCAGAAGCGCGGCGATCGGCGTGCGCCCCAGCTCCCCCTCTTCGGCGAACAGCCAGTCGATGATCTCATCATCGGTGAAACCGGCATCGGCGAGGACGATGATCGTGCCGCGCAGAGACGACAACGGGCGACCGTCGACGATGAACACACTCGGGACCGCGAACGCTCCGTTCCGCGTGGATCCGATCAGATGCTGCTCCGCCAGAAGCCGGCGCACCCGGCCGAGGGGTTCGCCCATGACCTCGACGAGGTCGGGCGTGGTCAGCCATTCGAACGCGGGGGCTTCTCCTGCTTCAGACACGAATCGACTATCTCACTTCCGGCACCACGCCGCACATCGCACCCGTTTTCACTTCTGTCACATAAACCACATTGGTTGACAGGCGTATCCATCCGTGTCAGCGTTGCAGAGGTCTGAAAAGGGGGGAATGCCTTGAGACTCACCGCAACGCAGAACCGCACGAGGTACGCCGCGATCGGGGCGCCCGCCGCCATCGTCGGCGTTCTGGCCGGAGGACTGGCCGCCGCACCGGCCGATGCCGCCGTCGCCACCGACACTGCGCCGTCTCCGGCCAAGTCCGGCCCCACGGGGGTCGAAACTCCCACCCCCCGCGTCGTGCCGACAACGAAAGCGCCGGCGACCTACACGGTCCGAGCGGGCGATACCGTCTCGACGATCGCCGCGCGCTTCGAGCTCCCGGTCGCCGACGTCCTGAGCTGGAACGGGCTCGGCTGGCGGTCGGTCATCTATCCGGGCCAGACGCTCAAGCTCGCCGCCCCCGGAGAGTCAGCCGCAGCGCCCGCTGCCGCCCCTGCGACCGCCGCTGCGACCACGACGCACACCGTCTCCGCGGGAGACACCGTCTTCGCGATCGCGCAGAAGCACGACACCACGGTCGATGCGATCCTGGCCGCGAACGGGCTCGAACACGGCGCGATCATCTACCCCGGGCAGAGCCTGACTATCGCATCTGCAGCTGCAGACGCGGCTCCGGCCGCGAAGCCGGAACCTGAACCCGCCGCGGGCCCATCGGCTGCCCTCAACGCTGCGCAGGCGGAGAACGCTGCGCTCATCATCCGCGTCGGCCGAGAGCTCGGCGTCTCAGACCGTGGAATCGTGATCGCCCTCGGAACCTCGATGGTCGAGTCCTGGCTGCGCAACCTCGACTGGGGCGACCGCGACTCGCTGGGACTGTTCCAGCAGCGTCCGAGCACAGGCTGGGGCACCCACGATGAGATCATGAACCGCGAGTACAGCATCCGTACCTTCTTCCACGGCGCATCGAACGCCGACGGCACGACCACCCGCGGACTGCTCGACATCGCCGGCTGGGAGGATATGTCGTTCGCCGACGCCGCACAGGCGGTGCAGATCTCGGCATACCCCGACCGATACGCGAAATGGGAGACTGCGGCCCACGAATGGCTCGCCCTCTACGGCTGATCCGGCCTGGCCAAAGGGGTGAGGCGTTCCCGGGGCTCACAGCCTGTTCTCCATAGAATCTGTACGTGACGACCAATCAGCAGGCCGACCCCCTCATCGGGCAGCTTGTCGACGGCCGCTACCGCGTGCGGGCTCGAATCGCGCGCGGTGGCATGGCCACCGTGTACGTCGCAACCGACCTCCGACTCGAACGACGCATCGCGTTGAAGGTCATGCACGGGCACCTGAGCGACGACTCGGTGTTCCAGAGCCGCTTCATCCAGGAGGCCCGCGCGGCCGCGCGTCTGGCCGATCCGCATGTGGTCAATGTGTTCGACCAGGGCCAGGACGGCGAGCTGGCCTACCTGGTGATGGAGTACCTGCCCGGCATCACGCTGCGCGAGCTGTTGCGGGAGCAGAAGCGGCTCTCGATCCCGCAGACCATCTCGATCATGGACGCGATCCTCTCCGGCCTCGCCGCGGCGCACAAGGCCGGAATCGTGCACCGCGACGTCAAGCCCGAGAACGTCCTCCTCGCCGAGGACGGTCGCATCAAGATCGGTGACTTCGGCCTGGCCCGCGCGACGACGGCGAACACCGCCACCGGGCAGCAGCTCCTGGGGACCATCGCCTACCTGGCGCCAGAACTCGTCACCCGCGGCACTGCGGATGCGCGCAGCGATATCTACGCCCTGGGCATCATGCTCTACGAGATGCTCGTCGGCGAGCAGCCGTACAAAGGCGAACAGCCCATGCAGATCGCATTCCAGCACGCCACGGAATCGGTCCCGCGCCCCAGCGTTCGCAACCCCGGGGTTCCCGAACAGCTCGACGAACTCGTGCTGTGGTCGACCGAGAAGTCTCCCGACGAGCGACCGGACGATGCACAGGAGATGCTCGACCGCCTGCGCGAGGTGGAGCGCCAGCTGGGCATCTCCCCCACCCCGGCCGCCACGACGATGCCGATGCGCGCGCAGGCTGACTCCGGGGATCTGACCAAGGTCATGCCGGAGACCATGGTCGTCGACGACCCCACCGGCCCGGTCACCACCTCTCAGCCGGTCGACAATGCCACACTGCTGCGACGCAAGACCTCGAAGAGACGCGCGCGCGGGGCGTTCCTGATGACGCTCGTCCTGCTGCTCGCCGTGCTCGCGGGC
Organism: Microbacteriaceae bacterium; assembly: GCA_052085045.1. GTDB lineage: Bacteria > Actinomycetota > Actinomycetes > Actinomycetales > Microbacteriaceae > Microbacterium. The sequence goes on from JBQDFB010000001.1 coordinate 119,633, forward strand.
GGCGTCGGCTGGTGGTTCGGTTCGGGACCCGGCTCGCTGATCGCCGTGCCATCGGTCGCCGGGCTCAGTTATGGAGATGCCGCTGGTGCCCTGGAGGCCGACGGATTCGTTCCCGTGCAGGCGGACGAGAGTTCGGTCGACGTCGACCCCGGGCTCGCCATCCACACCGATCCGGCCGAGGGCGAGCGACTCGAGGACGGCGCCGAGGTGACGGTCTTCGTCTCCACCGGCCCCGCATCGCGCAGCATCGAGGCGCTCAACGGCAAGACTGCCGATGATGCGCGCGCCTACCTCACCGATCTCGGCCTCACCGTCTCCGACGATCCCCTGCTGCTCTACTCGGGCGCCGAGGAGGGCATCGTGATCAACGCCGATGTCACCCCGCGCGCCGGGGGCGATCCCATCGCGTGCGGCGAGGGCTGCGAGGCGTTCGAAGCCGACACCGTCGACCTCATCGTCTCGCTCGGCGGCCTTCCGGATGTTGCGGGGATGACAGCAGACGAAGCGGCCTCGGCCATGGCTGAGAAGGACATTCAGACAACGACCGTCGAGGAATACAGCAACGACGTCGATGAGGGGCAGGTGATCCGCGTGGCCGACCGAGACTCCGGGGGAAACTGGCGCCCCGGAGACACGATGACGCTCGTGGTCTCGCTCGGGCCGCAGCTGTTCGAGGTACCTGATGTCACCGGGATGACTCTCACGGAAGCCAAGGAAGCTCTCTCCTCGAGCGAAGGCGGCTTCGCCGCGACCTACGCTGCCTGGGGCGATCTGCCCGGCTTCGGCGACATGGCGACCGTGACGGCACAGAACCCCGGTTCCGGTGATGCCCTCCGGTCAGGTGCCGAGGTCGAGCTCACGATCCAGATCAGCGGGTGAGTGCGCCGGGCTGAGCGGACTCGCTTGGCCGGGCCGATTTCGACTCGCTGCGCTCGCTCAATCCGTTTCGTCTCCGGCGCTCCGCGCCTCCGCTCAACGCCCCGCACAGTCAGCGCCCCGCGGCCAGCGCCCACGTGAGGACGAGTTCAGCCCTGCGGGTCGTTGACGAGACGAAACGGGTTGAGCGAGGGAGCCGAAGGCGACGGAGTCGAAACCGCCGCAGCCCCCTCGAACCTCAGCGCTTCTCAAGCTCCTCAGCGACGAGGAATGCGAGCTCGAGGCTCTGCATGTGATTCAGTCGCGGGTCGCACAGGCTCTCGTAGCGGGTCGCGAGGCGTTCCTCATCGATGTGCTCCGAGCCGCCCAGGCACTCCGTGACGTCGTCGCCGGTGAGCTCGACGTGAATGCCGCCGGGGAACGTGCCCACGGCCCGGTGCGCCTCGAAGAAACCGCGCACCTCGTCGATGACGTCATCGAAGCGGCGCGTCTTGTATCCCGTGGGCGTGGTGATGCCGTTGCCGTGCATCGGGTCGGTGACCCACAGCGGCGACGCTCCCGACTCGCGCACGGCCTCCAGCAACGGGGGCAACGCATCGCGGATCTGCCCCGCACCCATACGGGTGATGAAGGTCAGACGCCCTGGCTCACGCTCCGGGTCGAGCTTGTCGATCAGAGCGAGCGCCGTCTCCGGCGTCGTCGTGGGCCCGAGTTTGACGCCGATGGGGTTGCGGATCTTCGAGAAGTATTCGATGTGAGCGCCGTCGAGGTCGCGGGTGCGCTCCCCGACCCAGAGGAAGTGCGCCGAGGTGTTGTACGGCGTATCGGTGCGCGAGTCGATCCGGGTCATCGGGTGCTCGTAGTCCATCAGCAGGCCCTCGTGGCCGGTGAAGAACTCCACCCTCTTGAGTTCGTCGAAGTCGGCGCCGGCCGCCTCCATGAACTTGATGGCACGGTCGATCTCGGCGGCCATGCGCTCGTACCGCTGATTGGCCGGGTTCTGCGCGAACCCCTTGTTCCAGGAGTGCACTTCGCGGAGGTCCGCGAAACCGCCCTGCGTGAACGCACGGATGAGATTGAGCGTGGATGCCGCGGTGTGGTAACCCTGCAGCAGTCGGCCCGGGTCGGCCTGTCGCGAGCCCTCGGTGAAGTCGTAGCCGTTGACGATGTCACCGCGGTATGCGGGCAGCGTCACGTCTCCGCGGGTCTCGGAGTCGCTGGAGCGGGGCTTGGCGAACTGTCCGGCCATCCGCCCCATCTTCACGATCGGCATCGACGCACCATAGGTGAGGACGACGGCCATCTGCAGCACGGTCTTGATGCGACTGCGGATCTGCTCGGCGGTCGCACCGGCGAACGTCTCAGCACAGTCACCGCCCTGCAGCAGGAAAGCTCCACCGGATGCCGCGCGCGCCAGTCGATCGCGGAGGTTGTCGACCTCACCGGCGAACACCAGCGGCGGAAGCGCCGCGATCTGCCGCGAGATGTCGGCCACCCGCTCGGAGTCCGGCCAGGTCGGCTGCTGCTTGATCGGGAGATCGCGCCAGGTGTCGAGGTCGTGCTGCTGTGGCATTGCCCCAGCTTACTGGGGTGATGCGCCCGCCCGGACCGTCAGACGGCCCGCGGCATCCGATCCTTCACCGACGATGCGTAGACGTCGTCGTAATGCTGCTCGCCCAGCCGCTGCAGCGCGACCATGATCTCGTCGGTGACCGACCGCAGGATGTAGCGGTCGTTCTCCATGCCCGCATATCGCGAGAAGTCGAGCGGCTCGCCGATGACGATTCCGACCCGCACGACGCGCGGAACGCTGCGCCCGATCGGCATCGCGGTGTCGGTGTCGACCATGACGACCGGGACCACGGGCACCTTCGCCTCGAGTGCCATCCGGGCGATGCCGGTGCGCCCGCGATAGAGGCGGCCGTCGGGGCTGCGGGTGCCCTCGGGGTAGATGCCGAGCAGATCGCCCCGCCCGAGCACCTGCAGACCGGTGTTCAGCGATGCTTCGGAGGCTTTGCCTCCGGAGCGGTCGATGGGGATCTGCCCGGTCGCCTTCATGAAGTACTTCGTCGCCCACCCCTTGAGCCCGCGTCCCGTGAAGTAGTCGCTCTTGGCGAGGAAGCTCATCGACCGGTCGATCAGCAGCGGCAGGAAGACCGAGTCCGACACGGACAGGTGGTTGCTCGCCAGGATCGCGGCACCGTTGCGCGGCACGTTGCCGCGCCCCACGATCCACGGCCGGAAGACCGCCTTGACGATGGGGCCGACCACCACGTACTTCATCAGCCAGTAGAACATCGTCAGGAAGTCTATCGCCGGGCATCCGACCTTCGAGTACCGCGACCTTCGACGGACTGTTCCTGTCGGTGCGACTGAGTTCCGGTTGATACGCTACTGAATACCAAAATGTCGCCGAGTCAGCGCGAGCATGTGCCCTAGACTCAGGGAAAGCCGTGCCCGACCGGTACCGAAGGAGTTGCCGTGGTCCAGTTCGAAGTACCCGCGATCGTTCCCGCTGACCCCGATGCGAACGTCACCGATCTGCTGGTGAAACGCGTCGAGGCGACGCCGAACCTCGCCCTGTTCTCCGTTCCCGACGGAGCAGAATGGCGCGACATCACCGCAGCCGACTTCCAGACTGCCGTGGTCGCCCTCGCCAAGGGCTTCGTCTCGGCCGGCATCCAGCCCGGCGACAAGGTCGGGTTCCTGGCTCGCACCACCTACGAGTGGACGCTGGTCGACTTCGCACTGTTCTATGCCGGCGCGGTGATGGTCCCGATCTACGAGACCAGCTCGCCCGCGCAGATCCAGTGGATCATGGAGGACTCCGGCGCGATCGCCCTCGTCGTCGAGTCAGCGGAGCATTTCGTCAAGGTCGACGAGGTCCGCAGCGACCTGCCTCTCGTCCGCGAAGTCTGGCAGCTGCACCTTGGCGCGATCGACACGCTCACGGCGGCCGGCGCCGACGTCGAAGATGCCGAGATCGAACGTCGCCGCAACCTCGCGGTCGGTTCCGACATCTCGACCCTGATCTACACGTCCGGCTCCACCGGCCGCCCCAAAGGCTGCGTGCTCACGCACAGCAACTTCGTCGAACTGTGCCGCAACTCCGCGAAGTCGCTGGACAAGGTCGTGCAGACGAAGGGCGCATCGACCGTGCTCTTCATCACGACCGCGCACGTATTCGCACGCTTCATCTCGATCCTGAACATCCACGCCGGCGTCCGCACCGGCCACCAGCCCGACACGAAGCAACTGCTGCCGGCGCTCGGGTCGTTCAAGCCGACCTTCCTCCTGGCCGTCCCGCGCGTATTCGAGAAGGTCTACAACTCTGCGGAGCAGAAGGCCGAGGGCGGTGGGAAGGGAAAGATCTTCCGTGCGGCCGCTGCGGCGGCCATCGAGCACTCGCGTCTGCTCGAAGAAGGCAAGAAGGTGCCGTTCGGCCTCAAGATCAAGTTCGCGCTGTTCGACAAGCTCGTCTACAACAAACTGCGCGAGGCGATGGGCGGCAACATCCAGTACGCCGTCTCGGGATCCGCACCGCTCGGCGCGCGTCTGGGCCACTTCTTCCACAGTCTCGGCGTCGTGATCCTCGAGGGCTATGGCCTCACCGAGACGACGGCCCCCGCGACGGTGAACCTCGCCGACAAATCGAAGATCGGCACCGTCGGCCCTGCACTTCCCGGTGTCGGTGTGCGTCTGGCCGAGGACGGCGAGATCGAGGTCAAGGGCATCAACGTCTTCAAGGAGTACTGGAACAACCCCGAAGCGACTGCCGAAGCGTTCGACGACGGCTGGTTCCGCACCGGCGACATCGGCAGCTTCGACTCCGAGGGATTCCTCACAGTCACCGGACGCAAGAAAGAGATCATCGTCACGGCCGGCGGCAAGAACGTCTCACCTACCGTTCTCGAGGACCCGATCCGCGCGAACCCGATCGTCGGACAGGTCGTCGTCCTCGGAGACCAGAAGCCGTTCATCTCGGCCCTGATCACCCTCGACCCGGAGATGCTTCCGACCTGGCTCGGCAACAACGGGCTGCCTGGAGACATGTCGCTGGCGGATGCCGCGAAGAACGAGGCCGTCCGCGCCGAGGTTCAGCGCGCCGTCGACATCGCGAACAACAACGTCTCGCGTGCCGAGTCGGTACGCAAGTTCACGATCCTCGACAGCGAGTGGACCGAGGAGAGCGGCCACCTGACTCCGAAGATGTCGATCAAGCGCAACGTGATCGTGAAGGACTTCGCCGACCAGATCTCTGAGATCTACGACGAGCCCGTCAGGACGACGAACGTCGCCATCGGCTGAACCCGCATGTGAAGACGAGGGTTCGACTCGTCACCTCAAGAACCAGTCGCTCTCACGCACCTCGCGCATGGCGAGCTTGCGGTCCTCGGGTGTGAGGCGCGAGAGGTACAGTTTTCCGTCGAGGTGATCGGTCTCGTGCTGCAGCGCCTGCGCGAGCAGCCCCTCACCCTCGAGGACGACGGAACTTCCGTCGAGGTCGATGCCCTCGACCCGTGCCCACGGATGCCGGAGCGCATCGTGCCAGAGGCCGGGCACCGAGAGGCAGCCCTCCCCCGTCGGCACAGGGTCGCCGCGCACCTCGGTGAGCACCGGGTTGATGATGTAGCCGATGTCTCCGTCGATGTTGTAGCTGAACGCGCGCGCGGCGACGCCGATCTGCGGCGCTGCGACACCGGCCCGGCCGGGCAGCTCCACACTGTCGACGAGATCGGCGATGAGCGACCGCGCGCCGTCATCGAGCTCGTCAATGGGGGCGCACACGGTTCGCAGCACCGGGTCGCCGAAGACCCGGATCTCACGAGCGGTCATCAGGCAGCCCTCGCCCGCAGCCCCTCGATGAGCAGCGCCGCCAGGTCGCGGGCGGCCTGCCGCGTCTCGGGCTGCAGATTCGCGAAGACGATCGCTCCACCACCGGCGATCTGAGCGTCGTACGGCATGCGCACGACGCTCCTGGCGCGGGTCTTGAAATGCGCCTCCAGCTCGTTCAGGCGCACCAGGGGGCTGCCGGGAGTGGACTGGTTGAGGACGATGACGGCGTTGCGCACCTGCTCTTCGCGGCCGTTGGCCTCGAGCCACGTCAGCGTCTCGGATGCCAGACGGGCCTCGTCGACGCTGAGCCCGGACACGATGACGATCTGATCCGCGAGATCGAGGGTCGCCTCCATCACCGAGTGCACGATCCCCGTTCCGGTGTCGGTGAGCACGAGCGAGTAGTAGTGCGCCGCGACTTCGGCGACATTGCGGTAGTCCTCGTCGCTGAACGCCTCGGCGATGCGCGGGTCGACATCGGATGCCAGCACATCGAGACGTGTGGAATCGCGAGCGACGATCGCCGAGATGTCGTGGTAGCCCTTCACCTCGTCGTGGATGCGCACAAGATCGCGCACCGACTTCCCGGCGGCACCCGAGCGGACGATCCGGTCGGCGAGGGTGCCGCGATCGGGGTTGGCGTCCACGGCGATCACACGATCTTCGCGCGCGTCCGCCAGCGCCATGCCCAGCAGCGCCGTGATGGCCGTCTTGCCGACACCGCCCTTGCGGGAGAGCACGGGGACGAAGCGGGCGCTGCCGCCCAGCGGACTCGCGATGCGCGCGGTGAGAGCCTTGCGCTCCCTGGCTCGCTTGCCGTCACCGATGTTGATGCGACGTCCTGACAGGCTGTAGAGCAGGTGGCTCCAGGCGCCCTCGGGCTCCGGCTTGACGACCTGGCTGGGGTTGAGCAGGCGGTCGGCTGTCAGCAGATCAGCCGTCTCCCGGTGGGAATGGCCGCGCTGATCGTCGAGACGCTTCGACGCGAGCATGAGCTCGGCCGCCTCAGCATCCCGCGCGGGTTCGGCGACTGCGGCAGGTTCAGGCGTCGCAGCAGCAACCGGCTCTGGTTCCGGCTCTGGTTCCGGCTCTGGTTCCGGCTCTGGTTCCGGCTC
>JBQDFB010000001.1:126559-129619 GCA_052085045.1 Microbacteriaceae bacterium
CCGGCTCTGGTTCCGGCTCTGGTTCCGGCTCTGGTTCCGGCTCTGGTTCCGGCTCTGGTTCCGGCTCTGGTTCCGGCTCAGACGCAGGCTCCGGCTCGATGCCCGACTCGGCAACGGGTTCAATATCAGCGGGACCGACGTCAGCGGGCTCAACGTCAGCGGGCTCTTCGATCGGGTCGGCGTCGTGGACGTCGGAGGCCGTGGCTGCGGCATCCGACTCTTCGCTGATCTCCACCTCGATCACGCCTTCGAACACCTCGGTCGGGATCTCGTCCGTCGGGATCTCGCCGTCGACGACGGAGTCCTCCACGAGGTCATCGTCGTCCCCACCGCCCGGCAGCGTCACGCGGACCTGCGCGGTCTGCCCGAGGATGCCCAACGAGGTCGTATCCAGAGAGGCCGCCTCGTCGAGAACGCCGAAGTCGTCGCCCTCCGAGTCGGTGTTGTTCTTCGATGTCACTTTCTCACTCCAAGCCTGTGCGAGCGCGTCGCCCGCACAAGATTACTTGGCCGGGGTGATGACGACCAAAAGATCACCGGCATCCACCTGCTGGGTAGCGCCGATCGCGAGGCGTTCGACGACCCCGCCGACGGGGGCGGTGATGGCCGCCTCCATCTTCATCGCCTCGATGGATGCCACCGGTTCTCCGGCACGGATCGTCGTGCCGACCTCGACCTTCAGCGAGACGACGCCCGAGAACGGAGCCGCCACCTGACCAGGCTTCGAGGTGTCGGCTTTCTCGACCTCGTGCGCGTCGACCGCGACGGCTCGATCTCGCACGAACACCGGCCGCAACTGGCCGTTGAGCGTGGTCATGACCGTACGCATACCGCGGTCATCGGCCTCGCCGATCGCCTCGAGCCCGACATACAGCTGCACGCCGCGGTCGATCTCGACGAGGTGCTCCTGGCCCTGGACCAGTCCGTAGAGGTAGTCGGCAGTGTCGAGGACGGACAGGTCGCCGAACAGTTCGCGCTGCTGCGCGAACTCGCGGGTCGGAGCCGGGAACAGCAGGGTGTTCAGGCGGTCGCGCCGTTCGGCGCTGGTGCCGCTGAGCGCTTTCTCATCGTCGGCGGAGATCTCGGTGAGACCGGCGCGGACCTCGCGCCCGGCCAGCACCTTGGAGCGGAACGGCTCCGGCCAGCCCCCGGGCAGGTCTCCGAGCTCTCCCGCCATGAAGCTCACGACCGAGTCGGGCACGTCGTACTTCTCGGGGTTCGCCTCGAAATCGGCCGGGTCGGCGCGGACCGCGGCGAGGTGCAGGGCGAGGTCGCCGACGACCTTCGATGACGGGGTCACCTTCGGCACGCGACCGAGGATGCTGTCCGCGGCGGCGTACATGTCCTCGATGAGTTCGAAATCGTCGGCGAGGCCGAGCGCCTTGGCCTGCTGGCGCAGGTTCGACAGCTGGCCGCCCGGGATCTCGTGATGGTAGACGCGCCCCGTCGGTCCGGGAAGCCCCGACTCGAACGGAGCGTACTGGTTGCGGACCGCCTCCCAGTATGGCTCCAGGTCCGAGACGCCGTCGAGGTCGATGCCGCTGTCGCGATCGGTGTGGGAGAGAGCGGCTACGAGAGACGAGAGCGAGGGCTGGCTGGTGGTGCCAGAGAGCGGAGCGGATGCCGCATCCACAGCATCCGCGCCGGCGGCACTGGCCGCGAGCAGCGTCGCGAGCTGACCGCCGGGAGTGTCGTGCGTGTGCAGATGCACCGGCAGCTCGAAGTGGTCGCGCAGGGCGGTGACGAGCTTCGCCGCCGCTGCCGGGCGCAGCAGGCCCGCCATGTCCTTGATGGCGAGGACGTGGGCCCCGGCATCCACGATCTGCTCCGCGAGGCGCAGGTAGTAGTCCAGCGTGTACAGGTCTTCGGCCGGGTTCAGCAGGTCGCCGGTGTAGCACAGCGCCACCTCGGCGACGGAGGTTCCCGTCGCGCGCACCGCATCGATGGCGGGGCGCATCTGCGAGACGTCGTTGAGGGCATCGAAGATGCGGAAGATGTCGACGCCGCTCGCGGCGGCCTCACTCACGAAGGCCTCGGTCACCGCCGTCGGGTACGGGGTGTAACCGACCGTGTTGCGTCCGCGCAGCAGCATCTGGATGTTGATGTTGGGAAGGGCGGTGCGCAGCTTGTCGAGCCGCTCCCAGGGGTCTTCGCCGAGGAAGCGAAGCGCGACATCGTAGGTCGCTCCTCCCCACGCCTCGACCGAGAGCAGTTCAGGGGTGAGACGCGCGAGGTACGGAGCCGCAGCGACGAGGTCTTTGGTACGCACCCGAGTCGCCAACAGCGACTGATGCGCATCGCGGAAGGTGGTGTCGGTGATCGCCAGAGCCGACTGCTCGCGCAGGCTGCGGGCGAACCCCTCCGGGCCGAGCTCCTGCAGCCTCTGGCGGGAACCGGGGACGGGCTCTGAGCTCAGGTCGATCCGCGGCAGCTTGTCGGCGGGATCGATCGCGCCGGGATGCTCGCCGTTGGGCTTGTTGACCGTGACGTCGACGAGCCAGTTCAACAGCTTCGTACCGCGGTCCTTCGAGACACGGCCCTGCAGCAGGTCGGGTCGCTCGTCGATGAACGAGGTGCTCACGTCGCCGGCGACGAAGGCTTCGTCATCCAGCAGCGCCCGCAGGAACGGAATATTGGTGGACACCCCGCGGATGCGGAACTCAGCCAGCGCACGGCGGGCTCGTCCCACAGCGGAGGGGAAATCGCGCCCGCGGCAGGTGAGCTTGGAGAGCATCGAGTCGAAGTGCGGGCTGATCTGCGCGCCCTGGTGCACGGTGCCGCCGTCCAGACGGATGCCGGCCCCGCCGGGCGAACGGTAGGTGGTGATCTTGCCCGTGTCCGGCCGGAATCCCTGCGTCGGGTCCTCGGTGGTGATCCGGCACTGCAGTGCGGCACCGCGCATGCGGATGTCGCCCTGCTGCAGGCTGAGCTCGGCGAGCGTCTCACCGGCGGCGATGCGCATCTGGGTCTGCACGAGATCGACGTCGGTGATCTCCTCGGTCACGGTGTGCTCGACCTGGATGCGCGGGTTCATCTCGATGAAGACGACCTCGCCCGTGC
>JBQDFB010000002.1:0-67890 GCA_052085045.1 Microbacteriaceae bacterium
TCGTCAACTACGACATCCCCACCGACACCGAGTCGTACGTGCACCGCATCGGCCGTACGGGCCGCGCCGGACGCACCGGCGACGCGATCAGCTTCATCACTCCGCGCGAGCGCTACCTGCTCAAGAGCATCGAGAAAGCGACCAGGCAGGCGCCGACGCAGATGCAGCTGCCGACCACGGAAGATGTGAACACCACCCGTCTCACCCGCTTCGACGACGGCATCACCGCGGCCCTCGCGGAAACCGCCCGCATCGAGGCGTTCCGCGATATCGTCGCGCACTATGTGCGCAATCACGACGTACCCGAGGCGGATGTCGCCGCGGCCCTCGCCGTCGTCGCACAGGGTGCAACGCCGCTGCTGCTCGACCCTGAGAACGACCCGCTGACCGTCGCCGTGCAGCGCAACAACCGTCCGCCCCGCGACGGGCGCGATCGCCCCGCACGTGAGCCGCGCGAGCGGCGCGGCCGCGGCGATTACGCTCCGTATCGGATCGAGATCGGTCGCCGCCACCGTGTGGAGCCGCGTCAGATCGTCGGCGCATTGGCGAACGAGGGCGGGCTCGGCCGCGATGACTTCGGCGCGATCACCATCAAGCCGGACTTCTCGATCGTCGAACTGCCGGCGAACATGGATGCCGCGGTGCTGGACAAGCTGCGCGACACCCGCATCTCCGGGCGTCTCATCGAGATCAAGGCTGACCGCGGAGCCCCGAACCGCCGCAACGATAAGCCTTTCCGCAAGCCCCGCCACAAGAACTGAGCGCCCTTTTTCCAGCACACCCCGCGAGAATTGGTTTGCAGCATCAGAATCAGCCCGGCGGGGCGATTCCCATGCTGCAAACTGATTCTCGCCGGGGGGGGGTTGAGTTGGAAGAAGGGGGACGTGTGGAGATCAGGGTCATTGTGCGGGGACGTGTGCAGGGTGTCGGATTCCGCTGGTTCACGCAGGATGCTGCGCAGGAGAACCATGTCGCGGGCTGGGTCTGCAATCGCCGGGACGGCACGGTCGAGGCTGAGCTGCACGGAGCGGATGCCGGTGTCCAGGCCGTCCTCGACGCGATGGCGCACGGTCCGGACGGCGCGCACGTCGAAGACGTCACCGTGACCGAAGTGGCCCCGTCACCGGTGAGCGGCTTCGAGATTCGCCCTACCGCGTGACCGAGCTCAGTCGAGCGCGTCGGGGCCCTCGGTGACGAGGATGTGGAACTGGGCGGCGTCCAGAATGCGGATGCCGAGTTCCTCGGCCTTCCCGAGCTTGGAGCCCGCCCCCGGCCCGGCCGCGACGAAGTCGGTCTTCTTCGAGACGCTGGATGCCGCCTTGCCGCCGGCCTGGATGATCGCCTCCTGTGCACCATCGCGCGTGTAGCCCTCGAGCGAACCGGTCGCGACGACCGTGATCCCCTCGAGCACTCCGCCCTCGGCGACTCCCGCGCCGGGGCCAGGATGCCCGGGTGTCGCCCACTGCACACCGGCATCCGTCCACTGTTCGACGATGTCGACGTGCCAGTCGACGTCGAACCAGTCGAGCAGCGAGTCGGCGATGATGCCGCCGACCCCCTCGACCGCGGCGAGCTCTTCGCGAGAAGCGGCGCGGATCGCGTCCAAGGAGCCGAACCACTGTGCCAGCGCCCGCGCGGCGACCGGGCCGACGTGGCGGATGTTCAGCGCGACCAGCAGCCGCCACAGTTCCTTGGTCTTCGCCTTCTCGAGCTCGGCGACGAGCTTGACCGCCTGAGATGACGGCTGCGGTCCTTCGAGCCCCTGCTTCTTCTCCGCCGCCGTCGGGTTCCGGCGGAACGGCGAACGGGTCTTCACGACGCCGTCCTCTTCTTTGGGGAGCCCGGTCTCGGCATCCCTGACGACGACCGAGATCGGCACCAAGTCGTCGAGTTCCAGCGTGAACAGACCGGCCTCGGTGTCCAGAGGAGCAACCGCCGGTGCCTCTGCCTGAGTGAGCGCTGCAGCGGTCACCTCGCCGAGAACTTCGATGTCGAGCGCGCCGCGCGACCCGATGTGCTCGACCCGCCCGCGCACCTGTGCCGGGCACGACCGCGCGTTCGGACAGCGCAGATCGATGTCACCCTCTTTCATCGGGCGCAGCGGTGTGCCGCACTCCGGGCAGTTCTCGGGCATGACGAACTCGCGCTCGGACCCGTCGCGCCGCTCGACGACCGGCCCCAACACCTCGGGGATGACATCCCCGGCCTTCCGCAGCACGACGGTGTCACCGATCAGCACGCCCTTGGCCTTCACGACATCCTTGTTGTGCAGCGTCGCCTGACGCACCACCGATCCCGCGACGTGCGCCGGCGCCATCACCGCGAACGGCGTCGCCCGTCCGGTCCGACCGACCGAGACAACGATGTCGAGCAGAGTGGTCTGCACCTCTTCCGGCGGATACTTGTACGCGATGGCCCAGCGCGGGGCGCGGCTGGTCTGTCCGAGCTCGTCATGCAGCGCCAGTTCATCGACCTTGACGACGATGCCGTCGAGTTCATGCTCGATGTCGTGCCGGTGCTCACCGAAATGGGCGACGAAGTCTGTGACCTCGTCGATCGAGTGGCACACCTTCGTGTGCGGACTGGTCGGCAGGCCCCATGACGACAGCAAGTCGTACACTTCGCTCTGTGCGTCGACCGGCGGGTTCGGCCAGGCTCCGATGCCGTGCACGTACAGGGACAGCGATTCGACGCGCAGCAGCCCTGCTTCGAGTTCGAGACCGTCCTTCTTATCGATCTGCTGGCGCAGGCCACCACTGGCGGCATTGCGGGGATTCGCGAAGGCCGGGAACCGACGGGCGGCGGCGCTGCGCGCCTTCTCGTCCTCGAAAGGGCGCTTGGCTCCGGTTCGCGCTTCCCACCGGGCGAGTGCGTCGGCGTAGACGCGTTCCCGGAACTCCGCCTGCGCGGCGTTGAGCCGTTCGAATGCGGCGACGGGGATGAACACCTCACCACGCACCTCGACGATCTCCGGGTGCCCATCGCCGCTGAGCCGCTCGGGGGTGTCGGCCAGGCGCAGCGCGTTCTCGGTCACGACCTCACCGACACGGCCGTCGCCCCGGGTCGCGGCGGAGGTGAGCACGCCGTGCTCGTACCGCAGGTTGATCGCCAGCCCGTCGATCTTCAGCTCGGTCAGCCAGGCGACATCGCGCCCGGTCGCAGCGCGCGTCTTCGCCGCCCACTCCCGCAGCTCGTCGACGGAGAACACGTTGTCGAGGCTCAGCATCCGCTCGGCGTGCTCGATGGTCGCAAGACCCGTCGACTGCGCGGCGCCCACCATCTGCGTCGGAGAATCCTGCCCTTGGAGCTCGGGATAGAGCCGCTCGAGCTCTTCGAGCCGGTGCATCCACCCGTCATAGGTCGCATCGTCGACCAGCGAGGTGTCGCGGCCGTAGTACGCATCCTTCGCTTCGAGGATGCGGATGGTCAGCCCCTCGGACTCAGTACGAGCGGCTTCCAGTGAGATGTTCTCCGGCACCCTGCCAGTCTAGAAGCGGGGACGGACATTGTCGGGGGCGATGGCTTCGACTCACCTGCGGTTCGCTCAGCCCGTTTCGTCTCGCTGCGCTCGCTCAACGACCCGCAGGAAAGCGCTCGCTCAACGACCCGCGGGAAACGCGCTCGCTCAACGACCTGCGGCAGGACGCTGGCCTACGCGGGCACGGGGACGGCGGAGACCGTCTTGTCGATCGTGAACTGGCCAAGCACGCGCGTGCCGACGTAGAGCACGGCGGTCTGACCGGGCGCCACGCCGTCCAGGGCGACGTCCGGGACGACCCGCACTCCGGCATCCGAGAGAAAGGCATGAGCGGGTACCGGCTCCGAATGCGCACGGATCTGCACCTCGCAGTCGAACGACGACTCCTCGGGCGCAGCGCCTGCCCAGGAGTGCCGCTCCCCCGAGATCTCGCCGATGGCCAGCGCCTCCTTGGGGCCGACCACGACCGTGTTCGATACCGGGCGCACCTCGAGCACGAATCGCGGCTTGCCGTCGGATGCGGGGACACCGAGCTTCAGACCACGACGCTGCCCCACAGTGAAGGCGTGCGCCCCCTCGTGCGACCCGATGACCTCGCCGCTGCGATCGACGACGTCGCCAGAGGCGGCGCCGACCTTCTCGGCCAGCCAGCCGCGGGTATCGCCGTCCGGGATGAAGCAGATGTCGTGGCTGTCGGGCTTCTGCGCGACGCTCAGGCCGCGCTCGGCAGCCTCTGCGCGCACGAGAGCCTTCGACGGCGTCTCTCCCAGCGGAAAGTACGTGTGCGCGAGCTGCTCAGCGGTCAGCACGCCGAGCACGTACGACTGGTCCTTGGCGTTGTCCGATGCGCGGTGCAGTTCGAGCCCGCCCGTACCGTCCACGAGCGTGGCGTAGTGGCCGGTGCACACCGCGTCGAAGCCGAGTTCGATCGCGCGCTCCAGGAGAGCTGCGAACTTGATCTTCTCGTTGCACCGCATGCACGGGTTCGGCGTCCGCCCGGCCTGATACTCGCTGATGAAATCGTCGATCACGTCATCGCGGAAGCGTTCGGAGAAGTCCCACACGTAGAACGGGATGCCGAGCAGGTCGGCGGCGCGCCGAGCATCCATGGCGTCCTCGATGGTGCAGCAGCCGCGGCTGCCGGTGCGCAGCGTTCCGCCCGCCCGTGAGAGGGCGAGGTGCACACCCGTGACGTCGTGCCCCGCTTCCACCGCACGCGCGGCCGCGACCGCGGAATCGACGCCGCCACTCATCGCCGCTAGAACTCGCATGGGTCAAGTCTACGAGCGCGGGGCTGTATGCGCCCCGGATGCTCGGACATAGGCATCCGCGATCGCTCCGAGCACGGCATCCACATCGGCATCCGTCGACGTGCGACCCAGCGTGAATCGCAGCACACTGCGCGCGTCGTGCTCGCTGCCGCCCATCGCCGTCACCACGTGCGAGGGCTCCGCGACGCCGGCCTGGCAGGCAGATCCGGTGGATGCTGCGACGCCGGCGACATCGAGGAGGAACAGCAGACTCTCCCCCACGGCGCCGGGGAACAGGAAGTGCGCATTGCCGGGCAGCCGGTCCACCGGATCGCCCAGCAGTCGGACGGCGGGAACCGCCGAGCGGATGCCGTCGACGAGCCGATCCCGCAGACCCTGCAGGCGCGCGTTCTCGCTCTCCCGCTCGGCCTCTGCGGCCTCGAGTGCGGCGGCGAACGCCGCGGCTCCCGGCACGTCCTGGGTGCCGGCCCGCAGTCCGCGCTGCTGGGCTCCGCCACGCAGCAGCGGGGCCATCTTCGCCGTACGAGCGACGACGAGTGCTCCCACACCGACCGGCGCGCCGATCTTGTGTCCCGCGAGGCTCATGGCGACCAGACCGGCTCCGGGCGCAGCATCCCCGCGCAGCTCGCGGAACGACAGCGGCACGTGCCCAAGGGCGGCCACGGCATCCAGGTGCAGCGGAACTCCGGCGTGGGCTGCCGCCGCAGCCAGCGCACCGGCATCGTTCAGGGTCCCCACCTCGTTGTTCGCCACCAGCGCGGTCGCCAGCGCCGCCCCCGGCAGGGAATCGGCGAAGGTCTCCGGCGCTATGCGCCCGGTCTGTGTGAGGGGCACTGCCCGCACCGCGGCACCGTCCGAGGCGAGTGCCGCGACCGTGTCCATGGTCGCGTGGTGTTCGCCGTCCGGCAGCAGGATGGCGTCGGCACCCGGGGTGCGCATCTCCCATAGCCCGTGCAGCGCCGCATTGATGGATTCTGTGCCGCCGGAGGTCAGGACGATCTCGATCGGATCGGTCCCGAGTACGGCGGCCATGCGCTCGCGCGAGTCCTCGAGCAGGCGCCGCGCATCCTGACCCGCGCCATGCGTCGACGACGCGTTGCCGACGAGTTCGGAGGCCGCGAGCCACGCCTCGCGCGCCTCGGGGCGCAGCGGAGTCGTCGCCGCATGGTCGAGGTAGTACCGCATCCTTCAACTCTCCCCTACTTCTCGCCTCTACGCTGTACACATGCCCCATTTCACTCCGCCCGGAGGCGCCGTCCTCGACGATCTCGGCGTACGACTGCACGACGGTGCGGCGACGCTGCGCGTCTGGTCTCAGAACGCATCCTCCGTCGAGCTGGTGACCTTCGACGAGACGGATCTGGACTGGGTGACCGAGGAGGTGCCCCTCGAGCGCCGACCCGGCGGCGTGTGGGAGGTGACCACGCCGCTGCTGCAGCCAGGCACCCGCTACGCCCTGCGCGTCGGCGGACCGCACGGCCCCGGCAACACGTTCAATCCGGAGACGCTGCTGCTCGACCCGTACGCCCGCGGTCTTGCGCAGGGCGACGGGTATGACGACTGGCGCTCGGTGGTCATCGAGGACGGGTTCGACTGGGGCGGGGTCGCCAAGCCCCAGGTGCCGCTGGAGCAGACGGTCATCTACGAGACGCACCTGAAGGGCGCCACCAAGCGCCATCCCGATGTTCCGCCCGCGCTGCACGGCGCCTATGCCGGGCTCGCGCATCCCGCGATGATCGAGCATTTCCACCGCATCGGCGTCACCTCGATCGAGCTGCTGCCCGTGCATGCGTTCGTCTCGGAGCCGCGCCTGCTCGAGCGGGGGCTCACGAACTACTGGGGCTACAACACCCTCAACTTCTTCACCCCGCACACGGCCTACGCCACCGAGGAGTCGCGCAAACAGGGCCCGGAGGCAGTGCTCGCCGAGTTCAAAGGCATGGTGAAGCTGCTGCACGAGGCGGGCCTCGAGGTGATCCTCGACGTCGTCTACAACCACACCTCCGAGGAGGGCATCGGCGGCCCCCGATCGAGCCTGCGCGGCATCGATAATGCCAGCTACTACCGACAGCAGCCCGACGGCGCGTACATCGATACCACCGGCGTGGGCAATACGCTCAACACTGCGATGGATGCCGGTGCGCGCCTCGTCCTGGATTCGCTCCGATACTGGGCGCAGGAGATGCAGATCGACGGCTTCCGCTTCGATCTCGCCGCCGCCCTGGGGCGGGATGCCGCGCACGCCTACTCTCGCGAGCATCCGCTGCTGCTGGCCATTCGCGACGATCCGGCGCTGAAGGACGTCAAACTCATCGCCGAGCCCTGGGACGTCGGCATCGGCGGCTGGCAGACCGGCAGCTTCCCGGACGGCTGGCACGAGTGGAACGACCGCTACCGCGACCGCGTCCGCAACTTCTGGCTGAGCGACATCGACTACGCACGGCGCGCATCGGCTCCGGTCGGCATCGGCGGCTTCGCCACCCGTCTCGCCGGCTCGTCGAACACGTTCAGCAAGGAGCGCGGACCGCTCGCCAGCGTCAACTTCGTCACCGCGCACGACGGCTTCACCGTCCACGACCTGGTGACCTACGACGTCAAGCACAATGAGGCCAACGGCGAGGACAATCGCGACGGCGCCGACACCAATCGGTCCTTCAACCACGGCGTCGAGGGGCCGACCGGCGATCCGGCGGTCATGGCGGCGCGGCGCAAGGCCATGCGCAACCTGCTCGGGACCCTGCTGCTCTCGGCGGGCATCCCGATGCTCACCGCCGGAGACGAGTCCGGCCGGTCGCAGGGCGGCAACAACAATGCGTATGCACAGGACTCCGCCCTCACCTGGCTCAATTGGGAGCGAGAGCCGTGGCAGGAGGATCTGCTCGAGCACGTGGCCGCGCTCACACGACTGCGCCGTGAGAATGCGGCTCTGCGCCCCAGCCGGTACGCGCGCCGCGACGTGCACACGCCCAACGCCTCGGTCATGGAGTGGTACAACCAGGACGGCGAGATGATGGAGGACGCGCAGTGGACCGACCCCGCCAGCCGCACCCTGCAGTACGTCGCGGCCTCCACGCCGGTGGACGAGCCGATCAACCGCATCCTGCTGATCGTGCACGGCGTCGAGGCGCCCGCTGACATCACCCTTCCGACATCGATCGAGGGGGCCGCGACGTTCATCTCGGTGTGGTCGAGCGCTGACGAGCAGCCTGCGCAGGAGCACGTCGAGTTCGCACCCGGTGACGTCGTGCCCACCCCCGGAACGTCCATGCGCCTGTTCCAGGTGCGATAAGTCCGCCGCACACGCCGCAGACAGGTTCACTGCGGCACCGGGGCGCGGTAGATTCAGGGTGTGGCAGCTCGTTCCGGCAATCGCTCCGCGGCCCTTCGCAGTCCCGCGCAGATTCCCCTGCGGCCCCGACCCGGAAACTCTTCCGCCGGTACGCTGATCGGCCGCATCCCGCTCGCGGAGCCGCGGCCCGCCGCGCCCGGCGGATTCCCGGCCAAGGCCTTCGCCGGCGAGGTCGTCCCGTTCAGCGTCGTGGCGTTCCGCGAGGGGCACGACCGCATCGGCGTACACGTGCGTCTCACCGCCCCCGACGGCGTGAAGACGCTGCACCGCCTCGCTCCGCTCGGCGACGGCAGCGACCGGTGGTTGGCGGACATCGCACTGGACGCGCAGGGCGATTGGCGATACCGGTTCGAAGCGTTCGCCGACGACTTCGCGACCTGGGCGCATGCCGCCTCCGTCAAGATCGCCGCGGGCGTCGACGTCGCGGTGATGGCCGCTCTCGGCCGCGACCTGCTCGCCCGCGCCGCATCCGACAAACGACGACCCGCGGCGCAGCGTGCGACGCTGACCCGTGCGGCCGCGCTGCTGGACGACGCGGATGCCGCCACGGCACTCTCCGTGGCCGTCGATCCGGATCTCGCGGCGATATTCGCTGCGAGGCCGCTGATGTCGCTGTCAGCAGAGACCGCGAAACAGACCATCGTCGTGGAGCGCACCCGGGCCGGTGTCGGCGCCTGGTACGAGTTCTTCCCCCGGTCCGAGCGCGCGACGCGCAAGAAGGACGGCACGATCGCGAGCGGCACGTTCCGCACCGCTGCCCGGAGTCTCGATCGGGTCGCGGCGATGGGTTTCGACGTGCTGTATCTGCCGCCGATCCATCCCATCGGACGCACGCACCGCAAGGGTCCGAACAACACGCTCGACGCAGTCCCCGGCGACCCGGGTTCTCCCTGGGCCATCGGTGCCGCCGAGGGCGGTCATGACGCGGTGCATCCCGACCTCGGCACCCTGGCCGACTTCCGCTCCTTCGTCCGCACGGCGCGCAGCGCCGGTGTCGAAGTCGCGCTCGACCTCGCGCTGCAGGCTTCACCGGATCACCCCTGGGTGGCCGCGCACCCCGAATGGTTCACGACGCTGCCGGACGGCACCATCGCCTATGCCGAGAACCCACCGAAGAAGTACCAGGACATCTATCCGCTGAACTTCGACGACGACCCGGTGGGGCTGCGCGACGAGGTGCTGGGCGTCGTCAGGCACTGGATCGCACAGGGGGTGAAGATCTTCCGGGTCGACAATCCGCACACCAAGCCGCTCCAGTTCTGGGAATGGCTGATCGCACAGGTCACCGCCACCGACCCCGATGTGATCTTCCTCGCGGAGGCTTTCACCCGGCCCGCTCCCCTGCGCGGGCTCGCCGCGGCCGGTTTCCAGCAGAGCTACACCTACTTCACCTGGCGCAGCACCAAGCGCGAGCTCGAGACGTTCCTGACAGGACTCGCCCACGAGACCGCCGACTATCTGCGTCCGAATCTGTTCGTCAACACTCCCGACATCCTCACCGAGTACCTGCAGTTCGGCGGCCGCGCCGCCTACAAGGTGCGTGCGGCGATCGCGGCCACCGCGGCTCCCGTCTACGGCGTGTACGCGGGGTACGAGCTGTTTGAGAACGTCGCGCGACCGGGATCGGAGGAGAATATCGACAACGAGAAGTACGAGTACAAGCTCCGCGACTTCGCTGGCGCCGAGAACTCCGGCGACTCGCTCGCCCCGTACCTGCGTCGCCTCAACGAGATCCGCCGCGCACATCCCGCCCTCGGCCAGCTGCGCAACCTCCGGGTGCACTGGAGCGACGATGACAGCATCCTGGTGTACTCCAAGCACCTGGACGGGCGATTCACAGAAGACGGCGAGCCGGACACGATCCTCGTGGTCGCCAATGTCGACCCGCATTCGGTGCGCGAAACGACGGTTCATCTCGACACCCGCATCTGGGGCGTGGAACCGGGCAAGACCTTCGAGGTCGTCGACCTCGTCACCGGGGCCGGCTGGACGTGGTCGGACCACAACTACGTGCGGTTGGACGCCTTCGACGAACCGGTGCACATCCTCCAGGTCAGGGGGCGATCGTGAGCGATAGGGAGAACGGACCGGGCTCGGCAGCATGGGCGGCAGTCGCCGCGGGAACCCACCACGCGCCGCATGATGTGCTCGGCCCGCATCCGGAGCAGGATGCCGCGGGCCGGACCTCCACGACGATCAGAGCACGCCGTCCGCTCGCCGACAGCGTCGTCGCGATCCTGAAGAACGGCACACGCGTCACGCTCGAACATGCCTCTGACGGTATATGGGAGGGTTCGCATCTGGGAGCCCCCGTGCCGTATCGGCTCGCAACGGTGTACGACGGCGGTGCCGAACAGGTCTCCGGCGATCCGTATCGGCATCTGCCCACCATCGGCGAGCTCGATCTGCACCTCATCGGCGAGGGTCGGCACGAGCGCCTCTGGGAGGCTCTGGGTGCCAACGCCCATCTCATCGACGGAGATGTCGGGATCGCCTTCGCTGTCTGGGCGCCCAATGCACAGGCCGTGCGCATCGTGGGCAGCCACAACGACTGGAGCGGCGAATCCCACAGCATGCGATCAATGGGATCGAGCGGTGTGTGGGAGCTGTTCATCCCCGGCGTCGCCCCCGGAGCGGTCTACAAGTACGAGATCCTCACCCCGCGCGGCTCGTGGGTGCACAAGGCCGACCCGATGGCGCAGCGCACCCAGGTGCCGCCGGAGACGGCGTCGATCATCCCCTTCTCGGCGTACAGCTGGAAGGACGGCGCCTGGATGACCCGGCGGGCGGCCACCCACGCGGTCGCGCAGCCGATGAGCGTCTACGAAGTCCACCTCGGGTCGTGGCGCGGCGGCCTCGGGTACCGCGAGATCGCCGATCCGCTGATCGCCCATGTCACCGACACCGGGTTCACACACGTCGAGGTCATGCCGCTCGCCGAGCACCCGTTCGGAGGCTCGTGGGGCTATCAGGTGACCGGCTATTACGCGCCCACCGCCCGGTTCGGCACCCCCGACGACCTGCGCTACCTCATCGACCGGCTGCACCAGGCCGGCATCGGCGTGATCCTCGACTGGGTGCCCGGCCACTTCCCCAAGGACGAGTTCGCGCTGGCCCGCTTCGACGGGCGCCCCCTGTACGAACATCCCGATCCGCGTCGTGGCGAGCATCAGGAGTGGGGCACGCTCATCTTCGACTATGGGCGCCCCGAAGTTCGCGGATTCCTCGTCGCGAACGCGCTGTACTGGTTCGAAGAGTTCCACATCGACGGCCTGCGCGTGGATGCCGTCGCCTCGATGCTGTATCTGGACTACTCCCGGCGCGACGGCGAGTGGGAGCCCAACGTGCACGGCGGGCGCGAGAATCTCGAGGCGATCCGCTTCCTGCAGGAGGTCAACGCCACCGCCTACCGGAACCACCCCGGCGTCGTCATGATCGCCGAGGAGTCCACGAGCTTTCCCGGCGTCACCGCGCGCACCGATCAGGCCGGGCTCGGGTTCGGGTTCAAATGGAACATGGGGTGGATGAACGACTCGCTGCAGTACATCGCCCGCGACCCACTGCACCGCTCGCACCACGAGGGCGAGATGACCTTCTCCTTCGTCTACGCGTTCGGCGAGAACTACCTGCTGCCGATCAGTCACGACGAGGTCGTGCACGGCAAGGGGAGTCTGGTCTCGAAGATGCCGGGCGACCATGCGCACAAGCTCGCGAACGTGCGTGCCTATCTGGCGTATATGTGGGGACACCCGGGCAAGAACCTGCTTTTCATGGGGCAGGAGTTCGGACAGATCGCCGAGTGGTCAGAGAGTCGCCCGCTGGACTGGTGGCTGCTGGATCAACCATCGCACGCGCAGCTGCAGCGCTTCGTCGGCGCCATGAACCGCGTCTACCGCGGCACCGCGCCGCTGTGGGAGCGGGACGGCGACAGCACCCGGTTCCGCCGTCTCGGCGCGCCGAGCTGGGATCCGAACGTGATCGCCTTCGAACGCCGCGACCTGCACGGCGGGCGCGTCGTCGTCATCAGCAACTTCGCGGGTGTGGAACGCGCCGGTCTCGAGCTCGATCTGCCCGCTGACGGTGTCTGGGAGGAGATCCTCAACACCGACGCCCTCGAGTACGGCGGAGCAGGTATCGGAAACTACGGACGTGTCGCGGCCCACGTTTCCGGGGACCACGGCATCCCGCGCACGAAGATCACCGTGCCTCCGCTGTCGACGCTATGGCTGTGGCACCGGTCCGGTGCCAAGCGCTAGAACAGCAGCGAGGACAGCCGGTTGCGCGCTGCCGTCACCCGCGGGTCGTCCGCGCCGATGAGGCCGAACAGTTCGACGAGGCGTTCGCGCACCGGCGCGCGCTCAGCGGACGGCAGTGCCGCGAACAGGTCGAGCAGACGCCCGAATGCGTCTTCGACGTGGCCGCCGGAGATGTCCAGATCGGCAACGGCGAGCTGCGCCGGAACATCCTGCGGGCTCGCCGCGGCCGCGGCGCGAGCCTCCTGCAGATCGAGCCCCTGCACGCGGTCGAGCAGGCGCACCTGCCCGAGCCCGGCACGAGCATCCTCGTCACGAGGATTCTCCGCGAGCGCCTTTTCGTAGGCGGCGATCGCCGTGGCGTAGTCGCCCTTCTCGATCGCGGCGTACGCTTCCGCGTGCAGCGGGGGCAGAGGCGCTTCCTGCGGCTCCTCGGCGTCCGCGGCTTCTGCATCCTCGGCAGGCTGCTGTTCGCCGCCGACGCTGCCGGTGACGCCGTTCTGGGCTGCGACCTGAAGCAGCTGGTCGAACACCTGACGCACCTGCTCCTCGGGGACGGCCCCGGTGAACATCGGCACCGGCTGTCCGCCGACGAGCGCCACGACCATCGGGATCGACTGCGCGCGGAAGCTCTGCGCCAGCTGCGGGTTCGCGTCGACGTCGACTTTCGCCAGCACGATCCGGCCCGCGAGCTCGGTGACGACCTTCTCGAGGATGGGGCTCAGCTGCTTGCACGGGCCGCACCATTCGGCCCAGAGGTCGACGACCACGGGGACCGTCTTGGACAGCTCGAGAATCTGTCCGAAGGTCGCATCGGTGACGTCGACGACGAAACC
Organism: Microbacteriaceae bacterium; assembly: GCA_052085045.1. Lineage (GTDB taxonomy): Bacteria > Actinomycetota > Actinomycetes > Actinomycetales > Microbacteriaceae > Microbacterium. The sequence continues at coordinate 13,188 of JBQDFB010000002.1, forward strand.
GCCCGCCTCCGGAGAGTCGGCAGGCTGCTGCGTGCCGTCTGCGGGAGCGGTCGGGCGATTGCGCAGCGAGGAGAGATCGACGGCCCCGCGCAGAGCCGCTGGAGAGATATCGGTCATTTGATCACTTTCACATCGAGGAGGTCCTGGTGCACGGCGAGCAGTCGGATCTGCTCGTTCGAGCCCTGGGCGGGTACGGAGAAGAACAGCTGAAGGCCGTAGGTGGTGTCGACGCCCTTCGACGCCTCCTCCACCCCCGTGAGGGTCTTCGCTTCGAGGTTATCCCCGAATCGGATCACCGCGTCGCTGGAGGTCGGGGTGATCTTCTCGCTGTCGCTCATCGAGACCGCAACGATCGCGCCGCTGTCGAGGGTGGCCATCGCCACCGGCGGCTCATCGCTGGGCACCATGTCGAACGCGGCCTCAGAGGTCTCAGCGGCACCGTTGTCGATCAGGGCCTGCGTGACGGTGTCCCGGCTCGCCTGAATCGACTCCGCGAGTTCGATCGTCACGGGATCGAACGCGTCGTAGTACTCGCTGTCTTCGCCGCTGTCGACGACATCGGCGAATGCCGGAGCGATCTCGTCGGGCGCGAGCGAGAGGAACGCGGCCGCGTTCTCCGTGATCATGCTCGTACCCAGCCATGCCGGCGCAAGCTCGGGGATCTCGGTCGATGCCTGCATCTCGGCGATGTCGGTCACCTTGTAGTTCGACCACGGGTCAGCCTGGGTCATGGTGAGGATGACCGGCGGCACGGTGTCATCGGACTTGCTCTTGCTGAGCGTGAGAACGGTGCGGGGCCAGGCATCGGTGGCCTGCGGCAGCAGCACCTCGATCTGCTCGGTCGGGATGGTGACGGGCAGCGGGCGGTCGTCGATGGCGGCGCGCAGCTCGTAGTCGGTGGAGCGCGCGTCGAGCGCCATGCCTTCGAGGCGGGTTCCGGCGAGATCGAGGTCCATCTCCTCATCGGCCTTCTGGAGCGTCGCGGAGACCTCCTGGAGGATGCGCGAGGCCTGCGACTCCGTCACTGCCGGCGGCTTCTGGTTCTCCGGCGCGATGACGGTCTCCGTGGGCGTCGGCGTCGGGGATGCCTCGTCGAACTGCGGCCACGAATCGCTCGAGCATCCGGCGAAGAGAAGCCCGGCGACGCCGAGGGCCGGCAGTGCCAACAGACGCCGTCGACGGTCGAGCGCCCGGCGCTCGGTCTTCTCGGGCTTCTCGGGTTTCTCGGGCGCAGAGTCCGCGGGATCAGTCTGCTCCGGGTCGGACTGCTCCGGCTCAGTGGACTTCGCGTCGGCGGGCTTCGTCTCGAGTTCCTCGCGCGCGGCACCGGGCTCGACGGAGAGACCGATCGGCTCCGTGGCCGGCAGTGCGCCGGGGCCTTTGCGGCGCGGTCCGCGGCCGCGTCGCTGGTGGCGGATCGCCAGCACGTACATCACCAGGCCGAACAGCAGCACAGCGCCGCCGGCGGTGATCAGCGGTCCTACCCACGGCGTCGACGTGTTCAGCGGCCAGGAGACGACGATGTCGGCGGGCGCGGGCTCCGTGCCGTCCTTGGCGATGAGCACGCTCATGCCCTCGGGCAGCTGCATGTCGGTGATCAGCTGGTCCTGCTCGGTGAACGAGTCGAGCCACAGGTCAGAGCCCTCCGGGTTCCGACCCGGCTCGTCTGCCGCCGCCTCGTCGGCGGCGTCACCGTCGGCATCAGGATCTGCACTGGTCGTCGGCGCAGGAGTGCCCGACTCGGACTCGCTGTCGGCACTCGGCTCGACCAGCCTGCTCTCCGGCGAACCGTCCTCGCCCAGGGTGATGGCGTTGTAGGTCGCATCGGAGAGCCAGGCCTCCATGTCGGCCGTGCGCCCGTAGGCGGCGAAGATGTCACCATCGTCCCGGATCAGCAGGGTCTGCTGCCCCGGACTCTCGCGCAGCACCTCGCCGTCGACGAGGACGTACGCCGCCGGCTCCTCGACGCTCAGCTCCTGTTGCTGAGAGGACGGACCCGTGAAGATGGTTCGCTGAGCGATGCCCGCTCCGATGAGAAGCGTGGCCAGGACGAAGGCCACGACGGCCCATACGAAACGCACGAAAAGACTCCTTACGTGACCCGGACGCTCATCCGGGTCCCCGCTCGACGTTTCAGACTATCGAAACAGACTGAGTGTTGACTACGAGGCGGGTGCGGATACCCGGCACGTCGTCGATTCGCCTTCGGCTGCGGCGACTACTCTGAGAGCAGTCTTTTTCCGGAGGAGGCAGATGAAACTCCACAACCCGTTCCGCACGGCGCTGGTGGCGACGTTGGGTGTCGGCCTCGGCATCCTGCTGATCGGCAGCCTCGAGTCGCTGTCCACGGTGCTGCTCTATGTGGGCACGGCGCTGTTCATCAGCCTGGGCCTCGATCCGGTCATCTCCTTCCTCGAACGGCGCCGGCTCCCCCGCTGGCTGGCGGTGCTGATCACCCTCATCGTCGTGCTCGGGATCTTCGCCGGCATCGTGCTGATCGTGCTGCCCGTGATCGTCGCGCAGGTCACGCAGCTCATCGAGCAGGTCCTGCGGCTGGTCAGTCGGCCGACGTTCCTCTCCGACGCGGAGGAATGGATCACGGGCCTGTTCCCGAACCTCGACATCGAACGGGTGCTGGCTGAGGCGCAGGAGTGGCTCATCGCGAACGTGGGCGACATCACCGGCAGCGTGATCAACGCCAGCCTCACGATCGTCACCGGACTGTTCGGCGCGTTCATCGTGCTGATCCTCACGATCTACCTCACCGCATCCACGCCGTCGCTCAAGCGCGCGTTCTACCAGCTGGTGCCGGCATCCAAGCGCCCGCGCTTCGTCGATCTCGCCGAGCAGATCACAGACTCCGTCGGCTATTACGTCATGGGTCAGGTCACGCTCGGCGTCATCAACGGCATCCTCAGCGCCATATATCTGAACATCATCGGCGCACCGTTCGCGGCCGTCCTCGCTGTGACCGCATTCTTCTTCTCGTTGATCCCGCTGGTGGGAACCCTGACCGGATCGACCATCATCGTGCTGGTCTGTCTGATTCCCGGGCTCGGCTCACCGGCGACAGCTCTGGCGGCGGGGATCTACTATCTCATCTACATGCAGGTCGAGGCGTACGTGATCTCGCCCCGCATCATGAGCCGTGCCGTCTCGGTACCCGGTGCCGTGGTCGTCGTGGCCGCTCTCGCCGGCGGCGCACTGCTGGGCCTGCTCGGTGCGCTGATCGCGATTCCGGTGGCCGCCAGCATCCTGATCATCTACCGTCAGGTGCTGATCCCCCGCATGAACGAACGATGACGCGAGCAGGGCGTCAGGCCACCTTCCAGCAGTGCGTGTGCCAGTGGCGTCGCGCCGCAAGATCCGCCGCGTCTCCGAGCACGCCGTCGGCGCGCCAGACCACCTGATGGGCCGTTCCCGGTGCGATCGTGCCGCGGCATCCGGGGCAGGTGTACTCCTTCGCGGACTGCTGCGCGGAGACCGGCTGCACGGACCATTCGCGGCCCTGACGGGTCTCGGTGCGCCGCCAGCCCGCGAGCAGACGCTGGAACGATCCGTCAGCGTCCGGGCGCTCCTGACGTCGGCGATTCGAGCGTGGCATGTCGACGCATTACCACCAGTTGTTATTGATCCAGAAGTCGTAAGCGGCGGCCCAGCTGCCGTATCGACCCGTCGCGTATCCGTTCGCCCAGCGCAGGTTGTCGACGGGGTCGTGGCCGTTGCCGGGAACCTTGCTGCACGGCAGCGCCTGCACGAGACCGCACGCGCCCGAGGACGGGTTGATGGCGTTCGGATTCCAGCCGCTCTCCTTGGAGACGATGTAGTCGACGTAGCCCCAGTCGCCCGAGGCGATGCCTGCGGCGGCCATCCACTCCGCCGGTGCGCCGCCACCGGTGTAGAACAGCGGTCCGTCATTCTCTGATGAGTCGGGCTCGGGCTCGTCCACAGCTGCCGGTTCTGGTTCGGGCTCCGGAGTCGGGGTCGGCGTGACGTAAACGTCGAACTGGCCGCGGTCGGCCGGAGCGATCGTCGCGCCGGCGATGCTGACCCTGAGGTCCTGCGTGTCTGCCATGGCCAGCGAGAACGGCGTCTCGATATCGGCCTCAGGCTGCTCGGCCAGGGCCATCCCCGTCGGAGCGACGACGGCGGCGGACAGTGCGACGACGCCGAAGGCTGCGAAGGCCCCGACCACGCCGCGCCGACGAGACCAGCGCCGCTTCACGGGAGCGGCGGTCTTCGGTGCCGCGGGGGCGACCACGGTGGCCTGCCTGCCTACGGGATCGATCTCGGTTCCGGAAGTCACAATGCCAACAGTCTAACCAGGACAGCCCGAATTCACCATGAGTGGTCAGCGGACGGCGAGAATCACATCGATCGCGGCATCCAGCAGCGCGTCGACCTGCTCCTCACGGTACCCACCGCGCTGCATGCGGAACGCTGCGGATCGCAGCTGCCCGACGGTGAGGTCCTCACCGTCGCGCAGGTACCGGACGATGCGCGCGGCCACGTGATCAACCTCGTCGATGCGATACCCGAAAGTGAGGAACCCCGTGCGTGCGAACTTGTGCCGACGAGGACGAGCGAGATGGTCGAGGATCTCCTGAGCCTGCGTCCGCGCTTCCACGACCCACTCCTCGGCGCCGCCGCTGCGGACGGCCTGCTCGCGACTGCGGGCGGCGAATGCGTCTTCGATGCGGCCCAATGCGGCATCGACATCGCCGACGACGTACCCCTCTCTGACCAGGGGGAAGGAGGCGACGCGAACCTCGGCCGCGGTCAGTCCGCTCTCGGATTCGAAGCTCTCCCGCGCCGCGGTGAGGAACGTGTCGACCGCCGCTCGGTGATAGCCGCGCTCCCGACCGCTGGTGGTGCGGAACGCGGGAGGAGGCTCCTCCTGGTGGGATGTGCTCTCTGGCACCGTTTCCGCATGCACCGCGTCATCCTCGGTCTCATCAGCGGCGTCGTCCGCCGTGTCATCCAGCGAATTCGAGGTCATACGAGCACCGCCCAAGGAGATAGCAGGAAGTAGAGGATGAGCGCCGGAACCGTCGACGGCAGGATGCTGTCGAGCCGATCGAGCAGTCCGCCATGACCGGGCAGCCAGGAGCTCATGTCCTTGATGCCGATGTCGCGCTTGATCATGGACTCGCCGAGGTCTCCGAGCGTCGCGGAGAGGAGGATGGCGAGTCCGACGATGAGGCCGGCCCACCAGGGCAGCTCGAGCAGGTACAGCGCCAGGAGGACACCAGCGGCGGCGGCGGCGATGACGGCCCCGGCGAAACCCTCCCAGGTCTTCTTCGGGCTGATCCGCGGCGCCATCGGGTGTTTGCCGATCGCAACGCCCGCCGCGTACGCACCGGTGTCGGATGCCACTGCGACGGCGATGAAGGCGAGGACCCACCACTGCCCGCCCTCCTGACTGAGCAGCATGAGGGCGAGAGCCGTGAGGAAGGGGACGTAGATCTGCACGAAGCCGCCGACGACGGCATCCACGAGAACGTCGCCGTAGGTGCGTCCGTCCTTCGTGATCATCTGCACCACCAGGCGCCAGACGATCACGAAGGCGATGGCGAAGATCAGCGTCACCCAGGTCAGCCAGGCGGGAGCGAAGTATCCGGCCAGAACGAGAACGGTGCCGGCTGCCACCTGGGGCACGATGTCGATGCGTCTGCCGGCCGTGCGCAGGGCACGGGTGAACTCGAAGACTCCGAGGATCGCAATCCCCAACGCGATCGGAACGAACAGCTCTTTGAAGAACAGCAGGGAGCCCAGCAGCACCGCACCGAACGCGAGACCGACCAGGATGGCCAGAATGAGGTCACGGCCAGTACGCGCCTTGATGCGCTCGTTGGCCTGATCGAGATGCTCCCTGGCCTGGTTCACATGCGTCTCGAAATCTCCGCGGGCCTGACGCAGCTGCTCGCGCATGGCGGCAGCGGGATCCGAGGCGAAGTCCGGCGTACTCGGCAGCGGTGGGCGCGGAGGGATGACCGGCTCGGCGGCCGGAGATGTCGACGGAATCGCGTCGTCGCTCGGGGTCGACGCTTCACGGGCTTCCCGCCGCGTGAGCGGCTGCCCGTCGTCGTCTCCGATCGGCTCGCGCATGCCTGCTCAGACCTCGAGGAGCTCGGTCTCTTTGCGCTTGAGCGCGTCGTCGATCAGATCGACGTGCTGGCGGGTGAGGCCGTCGAGGTCCTTCTCGCCGCGCGCGACCTCGTCTTCGCCCACGTCACTCTTGAGCGCGTCGAGCTCGTCCTTGGCCTTGCGGCGGATACCGCGCACGTGGACCTTCGCGTCTTCGCCCTTGGTGCGTACGAGCTTGACGTACTCTTTGCGCCGCTCCTCCGTCAGCTCGGGCATCGTGACCCGCACGATGTTGCCGTCGTTGGTCGGGTTGGCACCGAGGTTGGGCATGTCGCGGACGGCCTGCTCGATCGCCTTCAGCGCGGACTTGTCGTAGGGCGTGATGATCAGCGAGCGCGCCTCAGGATTGGCCAGCGAGGCGAGCTGCGCCAGCGGCGTCGGCGACCCGTAGTAGTCGACCATCACCTTCTGGAACAGCTGCGGGTTCGCTCGGCCAGTGCGCACCGTGGCGAAGTCCTCCTTGGCCGCCTCGACGGCGCGGGTCATACGAGTGGTGGTGTCAGCGAGGACGTCCGCGATCACGGTGGCTCCTATCATCAGGGGGTTCTTGCAATTCTAGCCGGGCGCGCCGACCGCGCCCTGGCAGCGACGGTCAGGTGGTGACCAAGGTCCCGATCGGCTCGCCGAGCAGGGCGCGGGTGACGTTGCCCGCCGGTTCCATACCGAACACGCGCATGTCCATGCTGTTGTCCATGCAGAGGCTGAACGCGGTGGAATCGACAACCTTGAGGCCGCGCTGGAGCGCGTCGAAGTAGGTCACCTTCTCGATGCGCGTCGCGGTGGCGTCTTTGTTCGGGTCGGCGGTGTAGATGCCGTCAACCCCGTTCTTGGCGACCAGCACCTCCTGAGCCCCGATCTCGAGGGCACGCTGTGCGGCCACCGTGTCGGTCGAGAAGTACGGCAGCCCGGCGCCCGCACCGAAGACGACGACCCGGCCCTTCTCCATGTGCCGCTCGGCACGCAGCGGGATGTACGGCTCGGCGACCTGGGTCATCGAGATGGCTGACTGAACGCGCGTGGGCGCGCCTGCCTGCTCGAGGAAGTCCTGCAGCGCGAGGGCGTTCATCACGGTGCCGAGCATGCCCATGTAATCGGCACGCCCGCGCACCATGCCCCGCTGGCTGAGCTCTGCGCCGCGGAAGAAGTTGCCTCCGCCGACGACGATGGCGATCTCGACCTCAGAGACAGCCGCAGCGATGTCGCGAGCGATCTGGCTGACGACGTCGGGGTTCACCCCGAGCTGTCCGCCGCCGAAGGCCTCTCCGGAGAGCTTGAGCAGGACGCGGCGGCGTCCGGTGCGTTCAGTCATGGGTGGTGTCCTCTCGTCCCGCATTCAAGATACTGCCTTCTGGGCATGAAGAAGGGGTTCGGACCCGTGTGGATCCGAACCCCTTTCAGACTGCTATGCGCCGACCTTGAAGCGCGCGAAGTCCGTCACGGTGATACCGGCGTCCTTCGCCACCTGAGCGACGGAGAGCTTGTTGTCCTTGGCGTAGTCCTGCTCGAGCAGTGCGACCTGCTTGATGAACGCCGAGACGCGCCCCTCGACGATCTTCGGCAGTGCAGCCTCGGGCTTGCCCTCATTGCGCGAGATCTCGGTGACGATCTCGCGCTCTTTCTCGACGGCATCGGCCGGGACGTCCTCACGGGTGAGGTACGACGGGTTGGCGAACGAGATGTGCTGCGCGATGCTGCGAGCGGTCGCGGCGTCGTCACCGGTGTAGGCGACGACCACGCCGATCTGCGGGGGCAGATCCTTGCTCGTGCGGTGCAGGTACACCTCGACGCCTTCGCCCGAGACCGTGCGGACCTGACGCAGCTCGACCTTCTCGCCGATGATGGCGGCCTCGTCGGAGATCAGCTCGCCGACAGTCTGGCTGTCGGCGGCAGCGGCGAGGGCATCCTCGACCGAATCGGCCTTCGCAGCGGCTGCGGCGTCGGCGACCTTGTCGGCCAGAGCGATGAACCGGTCGTTCTTCGCGACGAAGTCGGTCTCGCAGGCCAGCTCGAGCAGCGTGACGCCGCCGTCCAGCTCGCGCGCGACGACCAGGCCTTCGCTGGTGGAACGGTCAGCGCGCTTGGCGTTGCCCTTGGCACCCTTGAGACGCAGGATCTCGACTGCCTTCTGGCGGTCTCCCTCGGCCTCTTCGAGCGCGTTCTTCGTGTCGACCATTCCGGTGCCGAGCTGCTCACGCAGCGCCTTGATGTCGGCGATGGTGAAGTTGGCCATGTGTCGTGGCTCCTTTTGCTTCGTCAGGTGTGTGTACGCGGAATTACTTGGCGTCGGCCTCAGCCGGGGCCTCGGTCGCCTCTTCAGCCTTGGCATCGTCAGCCTTGACGTCAGCGGCGGGAGCCTCTTCGGCCTTGACCTCTTCAGCCTTGGCGTCAGCGGCGGGAGCCTCTTCAGCCTTGACCTCTTCAGCCTTGGCATCGGCGGCGGGCGCTTCTTCAGTCTTGGCATCCTCAGCCGGAGCCTCGGTCGCCTCTTCGGCCTTCGCCTCAGCACCCTCGGCGGGGGCCTCGAGAAGCTCCTTCTCCCACTCGGCCAGCGGCTCGGCGTCGCCCGACTCGGGGTTGTGCTTCTGCTGCAGCCCCTCGGCCGCAGCATCCGCGACGATGCGCGTCAGCAGCGAGACGGAGCGGATCGCGTCGTCGTTGCCGGGGATCGGGTACTGGAAGTCGTCCGGGTCGGCGTTGGTGTCGAGGATGCCGATCACCGGGATGCCGAGCTTCTTGGCCTCGTCGATGGCGAGGTGCTCGCGCTTGGCGTCGATGACCCACAGGGCCGACGGCGTCTTGGTGAGGTTGCGGATGCCGCCCAGCGACTTGTGCAGCTTGTCGAGCTCGCGCTTCTTGAGCAGGAGCTCCTTCTTCGTGAAGCCCGAAGCAGCCGGGTTCTCGTAGTCGAGCTCCTCGAGCTCCTTCATACGAGCCAGACGCTTCGCGATGGTCTGGAAGTTGGTGAGGAGGCCACCGAGCCAGCGCTGGTTCACGTAGGGCTGGCCGACGCGGGTCGCCTGCTCGGCGAGGATCTCCTGGGCCTGCTTCTTGGTGCCGACGAAGAGGATCGTGCCGCCGCGGGCGACGGTCTCCTTGACGAAGTCGTAGGCCGAGTCGATGTAGCCCAGCGACTGCTGCAGGTCGATGATGTGGATGCCGCTGCGCTCGGTGAGGATGAAGCGCTTGACCTTCGGGTTCCACCGGCGGGTCTGGTGTCCGAAGTGAACGCCGCTGTCGAGCAGCTGGCGAATGGTGACCACAGCCATGGTCTTCTCCTTATTTTCCGGCGCTCTCGCGCCCTTGAGGTTGTCTTCGCCGATCAGTCGATCGGCAATCCTGGTGCCCGGCACACGCCCACCCGCTCTTGCGAGCAGGACCTGTGGGAGTGAATGCCACGATCTCTGTCACTGCGGACGTTGATCGCTCTGGGCACGCGTAGTCACCCCGAATATCGAGGTGCGACCTTCAGTGTACAGGATCACGGACCTCGGACTGGTTCTGCACGGGCGCGGATTTCCGCGTGTTCTCCACCATCCGCGGATATGGGCCGACCGGGATACGCAGCGCACCGCGAGCATGGACGAATGCCGTCATCCCATCGGGGCGCGCGCGGCGCCCGCATCGTCTCCGCCACTGTCCTCGCGGCGGTGCTCCTCGTGGTGCTGCCGGCCGCTGCGGCTCCCCCGACGCCGGAGCCGCCGTGGCGCTGGCCGGTCTCGGGCGAGCGCGACATCGTGGAGCCGTTCCGCGCCCCGGCGCACGATTACGGCCCCGGTCACCGCGGGATCGACATCGCTGCGGATGCTGCGGCACCGGTGCTCTCTCCCGCAGACGGGGTCGTCGCGTTCCGAGGCGTGGTCGTGGACCGGCCGCTGATCACCATCGATCACGGAGACGGCTACGTCTCGACCTTCGAGCCGCTCGAGTCCGACCTCGCGCCGGGCACGGTCGTGGGCGCAGGCGAGGAGATCGGCACGCTGGCATCCGGCGGACACTCCGCACCCGGGACGCTGCACGTCGGGGTGCGACTGAACGGCGTCTATATCAATCCGATGCTGATGTTCGGCGAGGTGCCGCGAGCCATCCTGCTCCCCTGCTGCGATTCCCTCACGCGCGCGGATGGGCCAGTCGGTAGGTCGCGGTGAGGCGTTCGGAGGAGACGTGGGTGTAGATCTGCGTGGTGCCCAGGCTCGCGTGACCGAGGATCTCCTGCACCGCGCGCAGATCGGCTCCGCCATCGAGCAGATGCGTGGCGGCAGAGTGGCGCAGCGCATGGGGGCCCACGGCATCCGCTCCGATGATCGGACCGAGCGCTGCGGCGACGAGCGTGTAGACAGCCCTGGCGCCGACTCGTCCGCCGCGGACGCCGAGGAATACCGCCGGTCCCGCGGCGGTCGCACGCGCGGCGAGCCCCGGGCGCCCGCGAGTGAGGTAGGAGCCGATGGCTTCGCGGGCGGGGCGCCCGAAGGGCACGACGCGCTCCTTGGCCCCTTTTCCGAGCACACGCGCCGTCGCCCGATCGAGATCGATGTCGTCGATGTCGAGGCTGCACAGCTCGGAGACCCGCATTCCCGAGCCGTAGAGCAGTTCGAGGATCGCATGGTCGCGCAGCGCGATCGGATCTCCGTCGACCGCAGCGCGGGCACGGTCGTCGAGGAGTTCGCGCATGCCGTCCTGCGAGGCGACCTGCGGCAGGGTTCGTCCGCGCTTGGGGGCGATCAGCCGCAGTGCCGGGTCGACGCCGATGAGCTCTTCGTCCTTCGCCCAGGAGAAGAATGACCGTGCGGCTGCGGCACGCCGTGCGAGAGTCGAGCGGGCGTCGCCGCGCTGCGTCGCAATCCACAGCCAGTCGCGCAGCATCTCGAGGTCGATCTCGTTCAGCGCCGCCGCGCCGGTCGATGACGTCAGGTCGCGCAGGTCAGAACTGTAGGCGCGGACGGTCGCGGGCGACAGCCGACGCACCTGCGCGAGATGCGTGGTGAACGCGTCCACCGCTGCCGTGAGCTTCATCCCCCCAGCATGCCGCGGTGCATCGGACGTGCCCGGATGCCTCGCCGCACGCGAAGACGCCCCGAGGCGCCAGGGGGGCGGGGGCGGCCTCGGGGCGTCTTACCCGGCTTCGGGTCAGTTCGACGGAGCGCTGGCAACGGATGCCGCGCTCGGAGCGGACTGCGCGCTGGGGGCCGACTGCGCGCTCGGAGCGGACTGCGCGCTCGGTGCCGATTGCGCGCTCGGGGCAGACTGCGCGCTGGGCGCCGACTTGGCACTGGGCGCCGATGCCGCGCTCGCCGCCGATGCTGCGGAGTGCACCGAGGCCGCCGAGGGCGCGGTGACGACCGTCACCGAGGAGTTGGTCTCGCGCAGCTGGACGGTCGTGCTGTCCAGAACGCCGCCGCGATCGGTGATCGCGCCGCCGGGCACGACGGAGCCCTGCGTGGTCTTCAGATCCATCGTGCTCGCGGTGGCGGCCGCGCCGCCTGCGACGATGCCGAGGCCTGCGAGGCCGCTGATGCCGTAGATGATCCACTTCTTGTTCATGTCATCCTCCTGTGTGTTCTGCCGCCGTGCGGCGTCGTGCGGGATGTCTCCATCCTGATCGGCGCCGATAAGGGCAATCGAAACCGTCCATGAGAGCCTTCTTAGCCGCGCCCATCCGACGGCGCACTCCCCCGTGCGATAGCGCGTGCGGCGTTCTCAAGCCCCTCCGCACCGGCTGATTCTCCCCGCTGCGTGGCTGCGATGAGGTGCCCGGCGAGGTGGACCAGCGTCCGTCCGCGAACGCCGTCGTCGCCGGCCCAACGATCGGCGGCGAGGTCGGCGAGTGCCCACACCCGGTCGGACGCATCACCGCCCGTGAGCAGCGCGCTCGCGATGGCGTGGGAGAGGAACGCCGCGGTGTCTTCGCCGGGATCACCGACCGCGAGAGTGTCGATATCGATGAGCCCGCTGATGCGCCCGTCGTGCAGGAACAGCTGCCCGAGATGGAGATCACCGTGCACCACTGTCGGCGTGCGCACACCGGCCGAAGCGTCGATGAACCGCCCCGCTTCGGAGAGGATCCGCCCCGCCCGCTCGTCGCCGTGACCGGCGTACCAGTCCCGTCGGCCGGCGATTCCGGGGGCACGGTGCTCCCATTCCACGCGGTCGAGGCGAATGCGCAGATCGTCGACGAGGTCGAGCAGCTCGCCCGGCTCCCACGAAGTATCAGTGACAGGCGTTCCATGGGCGCTCGCCATGACGATGAGCCCCTCGTCCGACCACCCGTGCACCTCCGGCACAGGCAGACCGGCAGCGAAGGCGGCGGTTCCGGCGCGCACGATCCGCTCGACGCGCGACGGACGCACGACCTTGATCCACACATCGCCCGCATCGGTCGACACGCGCAGCACAGCCCTCCTGCCGGGACGGTAGGCGATCATCTCCGGTGCAGTATCGCCGGAGAACCCCAGACGCGACAGCAGCGTGTGCGCAGCATCCTGAAAGGCGACCGGCGCCAGTGCGGGGAGGTGCGGATCGGCCGGATGCTGCCAGATGCGAACTGTCCCGGCATCATCGTTCGCCACCATTCCGGTCTCGGCCGGCACCGCGAGCCCCGAGGAGTCGAGGTAGTACTGCAGACGCGCGTCATCGCCCACCTGCATCCCGGTGACGGAGCCCGCACCGAGGGGTTCGCGCGAATGGACTGTCACAGCGTCCGGCGCGAGGTCGAGCGCGGACGCCAGCATCAGCGCGTCATCGTCGAGGTGGGGCATGCTTCGATTCCAACACGTCCCGAGGTCGCGTGGCATGAGATCTCTCTTAGAGAGACGCCCCGCCCCCGCGCCGCCCGGGATACTGGAGCGGTGACCGACTCTGATGCCCCACCCGCACGTCGCCGACTGGCGATCTCCGTGCGCACGCGCATCGTCGCCGCGATCACCGCTGTCGCTGCGGTCGGTCTGCTCGCCGTGGGGCTGTCGGTGTACTTCGTCGAACGCCAGCGGATCCTCGAGCAGGTGGATGCGCGGCTGCACGACAACCTCGAGTCGGCCCGATTCATCGTCGGGACCGGGAACGACGGCAGCGACTGGGCATCGTCGTCGGCCGCTCTGGCCGCAGTCGTGCAGCGGATGAGCCCTGACGACAACACCGGAGCCATGGGCATGGTGGACGGCGTCATCACGACAGTGCCGGGCATCCAGCTCGACCTGGATCTGCAGGACGAGGCTGATTTCGCGCAGCACGCGCACGGTCTGATGCAGAGCGGCGAGCCCCTCATCGCCACCTACGCCGAAGACGGTCACACGTGGAGATATCTGGCCGCGCCGATCGCCGTGGAAGGTTCACCACAGCCGCAGGAGGTCGTATTCGCCCTCGTCTACGACCTCGAGGCCGAACTCGCCGAGATCAATGACTCGGCGGAGATGTTCCTATGGGCCTCCGGTATCGCGCTCGTCGTGATCGCCGCCACGGGTTCGATCGTCGCGACACGTCTGCTGCGCCCTCTGCGCCAGATGCGGGAGACGGCGGAGCGGATCACAGCGCAGTCGCTGGACGAACGGCTCCCCGTGGACGGGAACGACGATGTCGCCGAGCTGTCCGAGACGATGAACGACATGCTCGATCGCATCGACGATGCGCTCGAATCGCAGCGACAGCTGCTGAGTGACGTCGGGCACGAGCTGAAGACCCCGATCACCATCGTGCGCGGAAACCTCGAGGTCATGGATCCCGAAGACCCCGACGACGCTCGCGAGACCCGGCAGCTCGCGGTCGACGAGCTGGACCGCATGGGGCGACTCGTCGCCGACCTGGCGGCGGCCGCAGCCCTGCACGGGCCGACTCCGGTACAGCCGAAACAGGTTGACATCGCCGACCTGGTCCGTCAGATCTCGCGCAAGGCGCAGGGCATCGTGGGCGCGGAGGTGGAGCTCGGCACGGTGGCGGAGGGAACCGCGGCACTGGATGCCGCTCGGATCACACAGGCGATGCTGCAGCTCGCGCAGAACGCCGTCACACACGGCGACGGCGCGTTGGAGATGGGCAGTCGCATGGTCGGCGAGAGCATCGAGTTCTGGGTCCGCGATGCGGGCCCGGGCGTACCGGACGATGCCAAGCAGCGGATCTTCGAGCGGTTCCAGCGCGGGGCGGATGCCGCCGCGCGCAGCGGAAGCGGGCTCGGCCTCCACATCGTGCAGGTGATCGCCCGTGCGCACCACGGAACGGCGCACGTCGAGGATGCCGAAGGCGGCGGGGCCCTGTTCGTCCTCAGAGTGCCTCACCGCGATGCACCCGCCAGCCACACCGACGATCTCGACGACGTCGTGATCCCCCCGCGGCCGCCGATGCCCTCGACGAAAGGAACCCCGCAGACGAAAGAGGTCGATGGGTCATGACTTCCATCCTGATAGCCGACGACGAACCGCGGATCTCCGGGTTCATCGAGAAGGGGCTGCGTGCCGCCGGTTTCGCGACGCGCGTCGCCGCCACCGGCCCCGATGCGCTCGATCTGGCGCAGACCGACGAGTTCGATCTGCTCGTCCTCGATGTGAACCTCCCCGGCTTCGACGGGTTCGAGGTGCTGGAGCGGCTGCGCGGCTCCGGATCGACGCTGCCGGTGATCATGCTCACCGCTCGGGTCGAACTCCACGACACGATCGCGGGGCTCGAGGGCGGCGCGGACGATTACCTGGGCAAGCCGTTCCGCTTCGATGAGCTGCTCGCACGCATCCGGCTGCGGATGCGGCGGGAGGAGCAGGTGGTCGGCACAGACCTCTCGCACGGTGATCTGCACCTCGACATCCGCACCCGCAGAGCCCGGGTCGGCGATCATGCCGTCGAGCTGTCGGCACGCGAGTTCGCCCTCGCCGAAGAGCTCATCCGCAACGCCGGGCAGGTGCTCAGCCGCGAGCAGCTGCTGAGCCGGGTCTGGGGGTACGACTTCGACCCCGGCTCGAACGTGGCCGATGTGTACGTCGGATACCTGCGGCAGAAGATCGGCGCTGATCGCATCGAGACCGTGCGCGGCGTCGGTTACCGTCTGACCTGATCGCGGGCGCGCATCGATCATCCGACCGCCCGTCGCCAACCAGCATCGTCACGCGCGACGCTCCCCTCCAGCGAGAGCATCCCGAGCAGCGACCGCGTGCTTTCCTCCGCCAGCCCGGCCATCCGCGCAATCTCGGTGGGCGAGCGCGGGGTCCGCGTGCTCAGGGCATCGAGCAGCCGGATCCGCTCCGGGTCCTCGCGCGACTCGTCCGTCACAGGCGAGCGGTCCTCGATGCCCATCAGTTCGCGGACCTCGGCAGCGTTCGTGACGCACTGCGCGTCGTACTCGCGCATCAGCCGGTGGCATCCGGCCGAGGCCGCACTCGTCACCGGGCCCGGCACGGCGCCGAGCGGCCGTCCGAGCGACGATGCATGGCCGGCCGTGTTCAGAGAGCCGCTGCGCCATCCGGCCTCGACCACGACGGTGGCGGCGCCGAGAGCGGCGATGAGTCGGTTTCGCGACAAGAACCGAAATTTGGTGGGCGCAGCACCGCACGGCAACTCGCTCACGAGAGCGCCCGATGCCTTGATCCGTGCGAAGAGCTCCTGGTGCCCTGCCGGATACGCGCGATCGACCCCGCCGGCGAGGAAGGCCACAGTGCCCCCGCCGACGCCGAGGGCGGCGCGATGTGCCGCTCCGTCGATGCCGTAGGCGCCGCCCGACACCACGACGGTGCCCGTGGCGGCCAGGTCACCGGCGAGCTCGGCAGCCACGGAGTCTCCGTACGCGGTCGCCGCACGGGCTCCGACCATCGCCACCCGGCTGCCAGCCGAGAGCGTCGATGTGTCGCCGCGTACCCACAGCACCGCCGGCGCGTGATCGCCGAGGTCGTCGAGCGTGATCGGCCATTCGACGTCCCCCGGCAGCAACAGGTGGGCGCCGATCTCCGCGGCTCCGCGCAGTGCATCACGGATCGCACGCGGAACGGCCCGCGGCATCCATCGTCGTCGTCCGTCGTGGATCGCCTTCTCGGCGAGCCCGAAGCTCTCCTGCGACAGGGCGAAGCGAAGGGCCTCGACCGGACCCAGCTGTGCGACCAGTGCGCCGGCGACCCCGTCACCCGGCTCGGCGATCACGCTCCACGCGACCCGGGCGAGCGTCGTGTCCGGTTCATCGTCAGGGCGCGCAGTCAGAGCTGCCCTGCGGATCTCTCTGTCGTTCGACAGCGTGTCGATCATGCGATCAGTCCTCTCTTCAGGAACAGTGCCCCTCCCAGTTCGGCGGCCCCCGGCATCTCGACTCCCGCAAGATCAGCCATCGTCCAGGCCAAGCGCAGCACACGGTCGTAACCGCGCAACGTGAGCTGCCCGCGCTCGAGCGCCCGGTCCAGCGGCGCCCGGACGCCCGGGGGCAGCCTCAGGTCGCCCTGCCGCAACCAGGCCCCCGCCACCTGTGCGTTGAGCGTCCAGGGTGTCTGCGCCCACCGCTCGGCGGCCCGTGCACGCGCCGCCGCCACGCGGGTCGCAGCATCCGCAGTGCTCACTCCCGTCCGTTCGCTCGACGTCGCCCGCGATGCCGCGACGCGCGCGACCTGAAGGTCGATATCAATGCGATCGCGCAACGGCCCCGACAGCCGTGCGGAGTACCGGCGGATTGCGATCGGCGGGCAGATGCACTCCGCCCCGCGCACGCCGTAATTGCCGCACGGGCACGGATTCGTGGCGAGAGCGAGCTGAAAACGAGCGGGAAAGCGCGCGCGGAATCCGGCACGATCGATCTCGATGCCCCCGGATTCCAACGGCTGCCGCAGAGCATCCAGCGCCACGCGCGAGAACTCGGCCGCCTCGTCGAGGAACAGGACCCCGCGGTGCGCGCGGACGATCGCTCCCGGCCGCACCGCACGCGAACCGCCACCCACCAGCGCGGCGACCGAGGCACTGTGGTGCGGCGCCTCCAGGGGCGGCACATCGTCGAGCACGTTCACGGCTGCACCCGACAGCGAACGGACGGCCGCGACCTCGAGAGCCTCGTCCTCGGTCAGCGCCGGCAGAATGCCGGGCAGCCGCCGGGCGAGCATCGTCTTGCCGGCGCCCGGCGGCCCGCTCATCAGCAGATGGTGACCGCCGGCTGCCGCAACGATCAGGGCCTCCACCGCCTCCTCCTGTCCCACGACATCGGCGAGGTCGAGCAGCTCCGGGACGGAGGTCGCGGGTGCTTCCGCTGACACCGGGTCGACATCGGCGACCGCGACGTCGGCACCGTGCCACGTCGCGACCTCGGCGAGCGTCGCCGCAGCGCGCACGTCCATGCCCGGCACGAGGCGCGCCTCGGCCGCGTTCGCGTGCGGTACGACGACACGGTCGAACCCCGCGCGGGATGCGGCGAAGACCGCGGGCAGCACCCCGGGCACCGGGCGCACCCGCCCGTCGAGCCCGAGTTCGCCGATGTGCACCGTACGGGCGATGGAGGCGGCATCCAGCACTCCCCCGGTGGCGACCGCACTGATCGCGATGCCGAGGTCGAAGCCGCTGCCGTGCTTGGGCAGGCTGGCAGGCGACAGGTTCACAGTCAGTCGACGCCGGGTGAGAGCGAGCTCGGCGTTCGTCACGGCGTTGTGCACGCGCTGCGCTGCCTCGCCGAGAGCCTTATCCGGGAGCCCGACGATCTTGAAACCGGGTGTCTGGTTGGACACATCGGCCTCGATCTCGACGAGGTGCCCGTCGACGCCGGTGAGCGCGACGGCCCACGTGCGCGCGGTTCTCATCGCAGATCCACCAGGTGCTCGACGACGGCCCGCTCCGGGTCAGGCCCGATGATTCCGACGACTTCGAGGCGCAGCATCCGACTGCCTGCGAGCTCGGGATGCGACCGGCACCAGGCGTACGCAAGCCGCCACAGCCGCTCCCGCTTGCGATCGTCCACCGCTTCGAACGGGTGCCCGAAGGCGATGCTGCGCCGGGTCTTCACCTCGACGACGCAGAGTATGTCGTCCTTCTCGGCGACGATGTCGATCTCGCCCTGGCTGCATCGCCAATTGCGGTCGAGGACCTGGTACCGCTGGGTGTTCAGATAGAGGACGGCGCGTTCTTCACCAGCGCGCCCGAATACGTCTTTCGCTGCCATGCAGACAGCTTGTTACCGCCGGTCGCACAATTGCTGCCGGAAAGACGCGACCTGTGCACACGATTCGGCCCGTGCCGAATTGTGGACAGAAGTCACTGGCCGTCGAGCGACAGCTCCTCTGGCAGTTCGAACTCGCGGCGCTGAAGTTCTTCGACGTTGACGTCCTTGAAGGTCAGCACGCGCACGGCCTTCACGAACCTGTCGGCGCGGTAGATGTCCCACACCCAGACATCCGACATCGAGATCTCGAAGTAGAAATCGTGCTCGGTGTCGCGGCGGACGACATTGACCTCGTTGGCGAGATAGAACCGGCGCTCCGTCTCGACGACGTACTGGAACTGACCGACGACGTCGCGATACTCGCGGAACAGTCCGAGTTCGAGCTCTCGGTCGTAATCGTCGAATGCCTCTTCATCCATGATGACTCCATCCTAGGAGTTCAGAACAGCGTCGGCGCATCCGCGATCGCCCACGACGACCGGTGGAACGGCGACAGGCCGGCGTCGCGGATGGCCGCACGATGCTCCGGGCTCGCGTACCCCTTGTTGCGATCCCACTGGTACAGCGGGTGGTCCGCGTGCAGGTCACCCATGTGGGCGTCTCTGGCCACTTTCGCGATGACGGATGCCGCCGACACCGACGCGCAGTCGCGATCGCCTTTGATGACAGAGCGCACCTGCAGCGGCGCGGCATGCACGCGCGAGACATAGTCGTGATTGCCGTCGAGAAGCACCAGGGCGCCGTCCAGGCCCGCGCCCTGTGTCACGACGGCGTCGATGGCCCGGGATGCCGCAAGGCCCAGAGCGCGCATGATCCCGCCGTCGTCGACCTCCGCGGCGCTCGCCCAGCCGACGGCGGAGCCCTGTACCCAGGATGCTGCGCGGGCGGCGACGTCGGGCCGGCGCTTCTCAGTCACGAGCTTCGAGTCGCGCAGACCTTCGGGAACGCGCCGGCGGGCACCGACAGCATCCATCACCGCTGCTCCTACCGCGACGGGACCGGCCAGGGCGCCGCGCCCGACCTCGTCGAGCGAGATGATCAGGTCGTATTCGGCGAGGAGTCTGCGCTCGAGCGTGAGTCGCGGGGCCGCGACGGTCATTCTTCTGGTTCCGGCACGCCGTTGAAGGAGTCGTGATGGCCGTCGATCGTGCCGAGGCGCGACAGCGGCCAGGTCGTGAAGAACGCCATGCCGACGACGTTGTCCAGCGGCACGAATCCGCCGCTGGGCAGATCCTGGTGGGCACGGGCGTCCTGCGAGCGGTCGCGGTTGTCTCCGAGCACCCACATCGAGTTCTCCGGGACGGTGACATCGAACGGCTCGTTGGATGCTGCCGTGTCGCCCTCCGGCAGGTTCAGGTAGGACAGTTCGTCGACCGGCGCGTCGTTGATCGTGATCTGACCGAGCGAATTGCAGCACACGACGTGGTCGCCGGGGAGCCCGATCAGTCGCTTGACCAGGTGATCCTCGCTGTCAGACGACGACAGGCCGATGATCGTCAGCAGCCCGTCGAACCACTCGAGCAGCACCGGTCCCGGAGGCTCCTCCGCTTTGACCGGCAGCCACCCGCCGGGATCGGCGAACACGACGACGTCGCCGCGGGAGTATCCCGTCCAGCGCGGGGTCAGCTCATCGACGAGGATGCGGTCGTTGACGAGCAGCGTCTTCTCCATCGATGCCGACGGGATGTAGAACGAACGCACGACGAAGCTCTTCACGAGGAAGGATACGAGCGCCGCGATGACGATGATCACGAGCACGTCGCGCAGGAAGATCCAGAATCCGCGCCTCGGCTTGCTCGCGGCCTCAGGAGCGGATTCAGTCGTCATCGCATTCCTTCACGGGTCATCAGGCCGCGCACAGACGGCACGTTCAAGGTTCCCATACTCCAGACGAAACGAAGCACCCCGAGACACTGTGTCCCGGGGTGCTTCGAAGAAACGCGATCAGTTCTCGCGCTTCTCCTTGATCTTGGCCTTCTTGCCGCGCAGGTTGCGCAGGTAGTAGAGCTTCGCGCGGCGCACGTCGCCGCGGCTGACGATCTCGATGCGGTCGATCACCGGGGAGTGCACGGGGAAGGTGCGCTCGACGCCCACCTGGAAGCTGATCTTGCGGACCGTGAAGGTCTCGCGCACGCCAGCACCCTGACGGCCGAGGACGACGCCCTGGAAGATCTGGACACGGGAGCGGCTGCCCTCGGTGATGTTGACGTGCACCTTGACGGTGTCGCCGGGGCGGAAGTCGGGGATGTCGGAACGGAGCGAAGCCGCGTCGACGGCGTCCAGGATCTGCATGATCGTCTCTCTCTGCACTCGCCACAGGTCGGATGCAATGGATGGAAGGATTACGTGAGTGTGTGCCGAACGGCGCATGATGCGTCCGTAGGCTCCCCTGAGGCAGGGCCGGGTTACGGCACAACGATCTATTCTGCCATGGATCCGGCATCCAGCCAAAAGCGTCAGCGCTCGGCGGAGGGCTTCTCCTGGACGATGAACACATCGCTATCGGTCTGCGCGGCGCGCGGCCGCCCCGGCGCAGCATCGTGCGACGGAGCCGTGGTGATCCGGATGCCGGGGCTGGCGGTCTGCGCTTCGCTCCACAGCTGCCGCAGCATCAGCCAGACCAGCGCGAAGCCGACGGCGATCGCGCCGGTCAGAAGCAGCGGGAACCACGCCTCCGGGTAGCATCCGACCGCGATCGTGAGCACGTGCCACACGCCGACGCCGAGCACGTCCCACCACGACGCCGTGCCCGTCTCGCGGGCCGAGGGCCTGGCGCGCTGGAGCAGCGTGATGCCGAGCTGCCCGATGAACACGGAGGGGATGGCGATGAACAGCACCCAGAGGAACGCCCAGCCGCCGGCATTGAAGACGCCCCAGCCGATGAGGAGCCACAGCGGCAGCACGACGGCCGCCGGGAACATCCAGCGATAGAAGGCTCGTCGCAACCACATGCTTCGATCGTAGGTCCGCTGCCTGTGCTCGGGTCGTGTGTTCGCTATGAGCGGGCACGGTGAACCTCACCGCTGCGATCGGAGCGGCTGTGATCAGGGAGAATGGAGGGAACGAGAGGAACACGATGATCGAACTGCGCACCCCTGCCGAGATCGAAGAGATGCGAGCGGCCGGACGTTTCGTCGCCGAGACCCTGGCAACGCTGCGTGACGAGACGAAAGTCGGCATGAACCTGCTCTCGATCGACCGCAGGGCGCATGATCTGATCCGCAAGGAGGGCGCGGAGTCCTGCTACATCGATTACGCCCCCTCGTTCGGCAACGGTCCGTTCGGCAAGGTCATATGCACCTCGATCAACGATGCGGTCCTGCACGGTCTCCCCCACGACTACACCTTGCGCGACGGCGACCTCGTCTCGCTGGACTTCGCCGTCGCGGTGGACGGCTGGGTCGCCGACTCGGCAGTCTCGTTCATCGTCGGCACGCCCCGGGATGAGGACCTGCGCCTGATCGATGCGACCGAGCGTGCTCTGGATGCCGCGATCGCCGCCGCCACGGTCGGCAACCGCATCGGCGACATCTCGGCGGCGATCGCCGAGGTCGGCCACGGCGAGGGTTACTCGATCAACACCGACTTCGGCGGACACGGCGTCGGCCGCACCATGCACGGCGACCCGCACGTCGCCAACGACGGTCGTGCGGGGCGCGGCTTCACCCTGCGCGACGGACTGGTGCTCGCGCTCGAGCCCTGGTTCCTCGCGACGACGGATGAGCTGCGCACGGATGCCGACGGCTGGACTCTCCGCAGCGCCGACGGTTCGCGCGGAGCCCACTCCGAGCACACCGTGGCGATCACCGCAGACGGCCCGATCATCCTCACCGACCGCACCTTCCTGAACTAACCCAACGTCACGCGGCGACGTAGGTGAAAACCTCCGTGACCATGGGCAGGGTGAGCACGGAGCGACCCGCCGTCGCGGAGTCGGCGTCGAGGATGCTGTCGAGCTCGGCGACCATCGCGGTGCGGGTCTCCTCATCCGCGGCCAAGAAGCTGCTGACGGTGAGCCAGCGGCGGATGTAATCATCGCGGGTGATCTGCTCTGACCAGGCGATCTCCGAGTGCCCATCGAGGACGAAGCCGGGCAGCTCGTCGGCGGATGCCGTGGTCGAATCGGCCTCCGCGGTCACCGCGGGGTGCGCGACGCCGTGGCACGCGCGATCCCATGCACACCCGGGATCCGAGCGGTTCCACAGCAGCCCGAGCACGCCGCCGGGCACCAGAACCCGCCGGATCTCGGCGCACGCGGCATCCCGATCGAACCAGTGGAACGCCTGCGCGACGGTGACGGCATCCACTGATCGGTCAGGCAGCGGAATGCTCTCCGCGCCGCCGATCAAAGCCTTCGCGGCCGGGAGCTTCGCCCGCAGCACATCGAGCATGGCGACCGACGGTTCGACGGCAATCACACGATCTGCGCGAGTGACCAGGAGTTCGGTGAACTTGCCCGTGCCGGCTCCGAGATCGAGCACGGCATCGGCCCGCTCCGGCAGGATCGCGTCTGCCGCGGCATCCGGAAAGCCGGGCCGATACCGGTCGTATTCGTCTCCGACGCTCTCAAAGGCTTTCGCCAACCGCTCCCGCTCCACCATCCCCCAACGCTACCCCGCGGGACGAGACCGAGAAGGGTCAGGCGAGCTCGATGAGGTCCTGGTACTCCTGGTTCCAGATGTCCTCGACGCCGTCGGGCAAGATCAGCACGCGCTCGGGATTCAGCGACTCCACGGCCCCGGGGTCGTGCGAGACGAGCACCACAGCGCCCTCGTAGTGCGCGAGCGCCCCGAGGATCTCCTCCCTCGACGCAGGATCGAGGTTGTTGGTCGGCTCATCCAGCAACAACAGGTTCGCCGACGAGACCACCAGCGTGGCCAATGACAGGCGTGTCTTCTCTCCACCCGACAGCACCCCAGCGGGCTTGAGCACGTCGTCGCCGGTGAACAGGAACGAGCCGAGCACCTTCCGCGCCTCGGTCTCGGTGATGTGCGGCGCCGCCGAGACCATGTTCTCGAGCACTGAGCGGTTCACGTCGAGGTTCTCGTGCTCCTGCGCGTAATAGCCGACCTTCAGGCCGTGCCCGGGCTCGAGCTGCCCGGTGTCTGGTTCGTCGACGCCGGCGAGCATGCGCAGCAGCGTCGTCTTCCCCGCACCGTTCAGCCCCAGCACGACGACCTTCGACCCGCGGTCGATCGCCAGGTCGACGTCGGTGAAGATCTCCAGCGACCCGTACGACTTCGACAGACCGGATGCCATCAGCGGAGTCTTGCCGCACGCAGCGGGCTTCGGGAACCGCAGCTTCGCGACCCGATCCACCTCGCGAACCTCATCGAGACCCGACAGCAGCTTCTCGGCGCGCGCGACCATCTGGTGCGCCGCCGCGGCCTTGGATGCCTTCGCCCCGAAGCGCGCGGCCTGCATCTGCAGCTGCGTCGCCTTCTTCTCGGCGTTGGCGCGCTCCTTCTTGCGGCGCTCCTCGTCGGCCACCCGCTGACGCAGGTAGTTCTTCCAGTTCATGTTGTAGATGTCGATCATCTGGCGGTTCGCGTCGAGGTAGAACACCCGGTTGACGGCCTCGCCGACCAGTTCGACGTCGTGGCTGATCACGATCAGCCCGCCCTTGTACCCCTTCAGGAACTCGCGCAGCCACACGACGCTGTCAGCATCGAGGTGGTTGGTCGGCTCGTCGAGGATCATCGTCTGTGCGTCGGAGAAAAGGATGCGAGCGAGTTCGATGCGCCGGCGCTGACCGCCGGAGAGAGTGTTCAGCGGCTGGTCGAGGATGCGATCCGGCAGCGACAGGTTGTTCGCGATGGAGGCTGCCTCCGCCTCGGCCGCATAGCCGCCCAGCGATTCGAACCGCTCGGTGAAGTTCGTGAACTTGCGCATCGCCCGCTCGGCGACCGCCGCATCGTCTGATGCCATGTCCTCGGCTGCCTTCGACATGCCCAGCTGGACGGTTCCCAGCCCGCGAGCATCCAGGATGCGCGTACGCGCGAGCATCTCGGGATCACCCGTGCGCGGGTCCTGCGGCAGGTAGCCCAGTTCGCCCGACCTCGTGACTTTGCCTCCCGAGGGCATCACGTCACCGGCGAGCACCTTGGTGAGCGTGGTCTTGCCGGCGCCGTTGCGACCGACCAGACCGATCTTGTCGCCATCGGCGACGCGGAACGACACGTTCTCCATCAGGAGACGTGCGCCCACTCGAATCTCGAGGTCGTGCACGGCGAGCACAGCAGAATTCCATTTCTTCAGGGGGATGCGGCCGAACGGCCAGCCTCCCAGTATACGTCGCCCGCAAGCACGATAAGACACCACTGCGGTACTACCGGGTCGATACCTCAGAGTGATGTGCGCGCACCCGTCCGATACGTAGGTTCTCCCTCGTGGACATCATCAACGAGCTCATTCTGCAGGCAGTGGCTTCCCCCTGGCTGTATCTCGTCATGTTCGCGACGGCGGTGATCGACGGCTTCTTCCCGCCGATCCCGAGCGAGACGGTATTGGTCGCAGCAGCAGCGGTGGCAGCATCGACCGGCGGCACCAATCTGTGGCTGTTGTGCGCACTCGCGGCGATCGGCGCGATGATCGGCGACAACATCGCGTATCTGATCGGACGCTCGGTCGGCACGACCCGCTTCGCCTGGATGCGTCGTCCTCGCATCGCCGCAGCCTTCGCGCGCGCCCGGGGCACGCTCACCCGTAGCGGCGCACCCCTGATCCTCGGTGCCCGCTACATCCCGGTCGGGCGGGTCGTGGTGAACATGTCCGCCGGAGCTCTGGACTATCCGTGGCGCCGGTTCCTGCCGCTCAGCGCCGTTGCCGGTGTCTCCTGGGCGATCTACAGCGCCGGCATCGGCGTACTCGCCGGGCACTGGCTCAAGGATCAGCCCCTGCTGAGCGCCCTGTTCGGGATCGCGTTCGCCCTGATCATCGGTGTGCTCATCGACCGCACGACAGCCCTCCGCCGGCGCCGTCTGGCCCGCGCGGCCGAAGCCGACGTCCTCTCCGGCGCCGGCCTGCCGTCCGAGACGAGCGAGCCGCGGGCGTCCGTTCCCTCCACGGTGGAAGGATGACCCTATGAACGCGAAACGACCGAAGACGAACAGGCGGGAGGAGAAGACCCCGAAGCCGGAGCGGGTGCGCCGGCGGCTATGGCCGCGCGACCGCGGAACGGCTCTTGCGGTGATCCTCGCCGTCGTCGCGGTCGCGCTGTACTCGGTGCTCGTCCCGGTTCATGCCGGCATCTACGGTGCTCCGGTGGCGGTCACGATGGGCCTCGCCGTCGCGGCGGTCGGCTCTCCTCTGATCTCAATCCGGTATCCCCGTGTCGCGACGATCCTGTTCACGGCGTCCGCGATCCTCATCCCCCTGATGGTCTCTCGCGATGCCGTGGTCGGCGCGCCGTGGCCCTGGTCGGTGCCGATGATCATCGCCTTCGCCGTCACGGTGGCGGCGATCACCTTCCGGCACGGGTGGCGATCCGGTCTGATCCAGCTGCTCCTGGGGAGCGGCGCCGGTGTCGTCGCCGCCCTCATGCTGCCGGCGATTCCCAGCGGCGTCTCCCTGATCGTGACGACATCGGTCGTGGGTGGCGTCTATCTGCTCGCGGTGCTGCTGACGGGGCGGCTGCGACTCGGCGATGAGCTCCACCGCGAACGCGCGCACACCGCGCAGGAGCAGTCCAAACGCGAGCTCGTCGAAGAGCGCACGCGCATCGCCCGTGAGCTGCACGACGTCGTGGCGCACAGCATGTCGCTCATCCAGGTGCAGGCGTCCACCGCGCGCTATCGCGTCTCCGACCTGCCGCCGCAGGCGGCGGCGGAGTTCGATGACATCGCGGCATCCGCCCGCGAGGCGCTCACCGAGATGCGACGCGTTCTCGGCGTGCTGCGCACCGAGGATCAGGGCGCCGAGCTCGCGCCGCAACGCGGAATCGATGACATCCCGGAACTCGTGGAGACCATCCGCCATGCCGGGGCCACGGTTTCGCTGAGCCAGGCCGTCAGCGACGACGTGTCGGCAGCGACGCAACTGGCCGTCTACCGCATCACACAGGAGGCGCTGAGCAATGCGGTCCGCCATGCTCCGGACGCCCCGATCTCGGTGTCGGTGAATGCGGACGACACGCACGTCGCGCTCGCCGTCCGCAACGACGACGACGGGGAACACGCGGGCACGCCGGGCGGCCACGGGCTGCGCGGGATGTCGGAGCGTGCGAGACTGCTCGGTGGCACGGTGACCGCCGGTCCCGATGCCGGAGGCGTCTGGACGGTTGCCGCGCGGATACCGCGACGGCCGCTGACACCGCCCACGGAAGGACACCAGTGACGATCGAAGTCCTCATCGCCGACGACCAGGCGATGGTCAGAGCCGGCTTCGCCGCTCTCCTGGGCGCCCACGAGGGCATCACCGTCACCGGACAAGCCTCCGACGGCCTGGAGGCCGTCTCGCTGGCCGCACGCGTGGACCCGGACGTCATCCTCATGGACGTGCGGATGCCGCAGCTCGACGGCATCGAGGCGACGCGGCGCATCCTCGGCCCGTCGTACCCCGCAGCGAAGGTGCCGCGCATCCTCATGCTCACCACCTTCGACATCGACGACTACGTGTACGACGCGCTCCAGGCGGGCGCGAGCGGATTCCTGCTCAAGGACGCCCTCCCCGACGAGCTCGTACACGCCGTGCGCGTCATCGCATCCGGCGACGCGCTGCTCGCTCCGAGCGTCACGCGCCGAATGATCGCCCAGTTCGCGGTGCAGAAGCCGCGCTCCTCGGCATCCACGCATCTGATCGCTCACCTCACCGATCGCGAGCGCGAAGTGCTCGTACTCGTCGGGCAGGGGCAGTCCAACAGCGAGATCGCCGGCGCCCTGTTCATCGCCGAGCAGACGGTGAAGACGCACGTCGGCAAGGTGCTCGCGAAGATCGGCGCGCGCGACCGCGTACAGGCCGTGATCTTCGCCTACGACACCGGACTCGTCGAACCCGCCTGACAGCCCTGCCGCACCTGACCGGCTGGACCCTACCGCGGTACGGGGCGCGTCGGCACCCCGGTGTGATGCGCCGGTCGGCACCCGCTCCATAACCTCCTCGAACACCCACTGAGGAGGCTTCCCATGGCAATCGCCGACACGCGGCAGATCCGCACCGACCGGACCGCTTCGCCGACATCCCGCGACACCGGTATCGATCTCGTACGCGCGTTCTGCGTGGTGGGCGTCGTCGTGCTGCATTCGCTCATGGTGGGCGTGACCGTCACCGATGCCGGCCCCGTCTTCGCCAACGCCAGTGAGGGCTCGTGGTGGATCACACCGCTCAGCTGGGTCCTTCAGGTCATGCCGCTCTTCTTCGTGATCGGCGGCTTCGCCGGGCACCTGTCGTTCACACGCGGCCGGGCGCGCGGCAGGACCGCCGCCTCGTTCGTCGCCGCGCGCGTGCATCGGCTGCTGCTGCCCGCCGTCGTGACCATCGCCGTCGTCGGCGTGCTGCTGACGATGCTGCTCCTCTACGGGGTTCCCGCCGATCTGGTCGCGATCGCCGGTTTCCGGTTCGGGCAGCCGCTGTGGTTCCTCGGTGTCTTCCTGCTCTGCCAGGTGTTCCTGCCCGCGCTGGTCACGGCGCACGAACGCGCACCGTGGCGCACGATCACCCTACTGGCCGGTGCCGCCGTGGTCGTGGATGCCGTGAGCCTGACGACCGGGATCGCAGGGATCGGGTTCCTCAACCTCGCCTTCGTGTGGCTGACGATGCAGCAGCTCGGCTTCTTCCTCGCAGACGGCCGCATCGACGCACTCGCGCCGCGCACTCGTCTGATCGTCGCGGCAGGCGCCGTCGGAGCGCTCGTACTGAGCTTCGCCCTGGGCGTGCACTCCCCCGACCTCATCGCCAACATCAACCCCCCGACGACCGCCCTGCTGCTCGTCGGCGTGGCGCACACGATGGTGATGTCGCTGGTGCGCGAACGCCTCGCACGCTGGAGCAGCACCGCGTTCGGCACCCGACTGCGCGGCTTCGTCACTCCGCGGGCGATGACGATCTACCTCTGGCACATGCCGGTGCTTCTGGCGATGGCCGGCGCCTGCGCCCTGTTCGCGATCGTCACCGGTTTCGCTCTTCCCGAGCCGAGCAGCATCGCCTGGTGGATGACGCGTCCGCTCTGGCTGGCCGTGGTGTTCACACTGACGGCCGCCCTCGCCTGGGCCCTCGCTGCCGTCGAGGCCCGCCCGGCACCGGTCCCGGCCGCAACGCCTCGTCGGCTGGTCGCCGCGTCGGCGCTGGGCATCACGGCCGTCATCGGCCTCCTCGTCACAGGAGCTTCGCCCCTGACGACGGCGATCGCCGTGGTGATGATGCTGGCGGCTCTGCGCCTCGCACGGTCGGGTGACGGGACGAACCTGGCTGGAGCGGCCGCGCCGCTCATACCCCGGAGCGATCGAGCGCGGCGATACGCGTGACGGCCTCGGTGATGATCTCGGGGCTCGTGCCGAAGTTCAGCCGCACGTGGCCGGCTCCCTCAGCACCGAAGGCGTATCCGAACTGCAGTGCGACCCTCGCCTCGCGCAGGATGCGCTTGGCGGGGTTCGCTCCCCAACCGAGGCCGGTGAGGTCGATCCAGGCGAGATACCCGGCATCCGGAATCCGGTACCGGGCGGACGGGAGGTGCTCGGCGAGAAGATCGGCGATGAGGCGGCGGTTCTCGTCAAGCGTCGCGAGCAGACCGTCGAGCCATGCGTCGCTCTCCTCGGCGAACGCGGCGGTGGCCGCCAGCATCCCGAACTGCCCCGTGCGCCATTCCACCTCCACGGGCATGCCGCGCACGAGCCGGGTGGTATCGTCCGCCGCGGAGACCATCAGGGCACACTTGAGTCCGGCGAGGTTGAACGCCTTGCTAGCGCTGACGACGGCATAGCCGACCGCCCGCGCGGCATCCGACACCGCCAGGAACGGCGTGAACGCGGCACCCGGCTGAGTGAGTGGGGCGTGGATCTCGTCGGACACCACCGCGGCGCCGTGAGCGGCCGCGAGTTCGGCCAGCGCCGCAAGGGATGCTGCGGAATGCGCAGTGCCCGTCGGATTGTGCGGGTTGCACAGCAGCACAGCCCGTGCACCACCCGCAAGAGCCGAGCGGATGCCGTCGAGGTCGAGCTCCCACCCATCGCCGGTGTCACCCAGCGGAACGCGCTCGACGACGGCGCCGGCCTCCGCGACCAGATCGAAGAAGGGCGGGTATACCGGCGGGGTGACGACCACCCGGTCACCGGGAGCCGTGACGCGCCGCAGGAGCTCGACGATGCCCATGCTGACATCGGCGGTCGAACGCATGCGGGCGGGATCGGGCGACCAGCCGTATCGGCGCTGCGCAAAGCTGCTGAAAGCCGCGGCGAGAGGTGTGCGCGATGCGACGTATCCGGTGTCGCTGGAGCGCACGGCGCCCTCGAGCGCCTCGGTGATCGCAGGCGCAAGCGGGAAGTCGGTCTCCGCCACGAACAGCGGCAGGACGTCTGCAGGGTACTCCCGCCACTTCTCGCTGGTGCGCTCTCGGAGCTGATCCAGCGGAAGGGCGGAGACCTTCTCGATCACGTCAGATGGCGAAGCCGAGCGCGCGCATCATGTCGCGCCCGTCATCGGTGATCTTCTCCGGGCCCCACGGCGGCATCCACACCCAGTTGATGCGGAACCGGTCGACCACAGCGTCCAGCGCCTGTGCGGTCTGCTCTTCGAGCACGTCGGTGAGCGGGCAGCCAGCGCTGGTGAGCGTCATGTGGATCACCAGAGCATCGTTCTCGTCGTCCCAAGCAAGGTCGTAGATGAGTCCGAGGTCGACGACGTTGATCCCGAGCTCCGGGTCCATCACGTCTTTGAGAGCCTCGGTGACCTCGTCGAACTTCTCAGGGGCAAGAGTCGCGGTCATGCCACCAGCCTACGCCTCGATCGGGGCTGCGGGGTCGAGGAACCGGTCGTATCCCTCGTCCTCGAGCCGGTCGGCGAGCTCGGGCCCGCCCTCTTCGACGATCTTGCCGCCGACGACCACGTGCACGTGGTCAGGGCGGATGTAGCGGAGGATGCGCGTGTAGTGCGTGATGAGAAGCACACCGAGCCCGGTGGACTCCTTGGCACGGTTGACGCCCTCGGCGACGATCTTCAGCGCGTCGACATCGAGACCGGAGTCGGTCTCGTCGAGCACGGCGAACTTGGGCTTGAGAACCTCGAGCTGCAGGATCTCATGCCGCTTCTTCTCACCGCCGGAGAATCCCTCGTTGACGTTGCGCTGTGCGAACTTCGGGTCCATGCGCAGGTTCGTCATCGACTCCTTGACGTCCTTGGTCCAGGAGCGGATCGAGGGCGCCTCGCCGTCGAGCGCGGTCTTGGCCGTGCGCAGGAAGTTCGTGACGGTGACACCGGGGATCTCGACCGGGTACTGCATCGCGAGGAACAGGCCGGCGCGGGCGCGCTCGTCGACGGACATCTCCAGGACGTCCTCACCGTCGAACATGATCGTGCCACTGGTGACGGTGTACTTCGGGTGGCCCGCGATCGTATAAGCAAGCGTGGACTTGCCTGACCCGTTCGGGCCCATGATGGCGTGGGTCTCACCAGTGTTCATGGTGAGGTTGACGCCGTTGAGGATCGGGGTGGCCCCGGCCTCGGTCTCGACCGAGACATGCAGGTCGCGGATCTCAAGAACAGACATTTCAGACTTCCTTCGTGACGGTCGGGTCGATGAGCACGTCGTCGCCGTCGATCTCGACGACATAGACCGGGACGGGCTCGAAAGCAGGGAGGTTCTGCGGGATGCCGGTGCGCAGCGAGAACGCCGAGCCGTGAGCCCAGCACTCCAGCGTGTCGCCCTCGACGAATCCCTCGGACAACGAGATCTCACCGTGGGTGCAGGTGTCGCCGATGGCATGGATCTCATCGTTCGAGTCCCGCACGATGGCGATCGGCACGCCATCGAGCTCGACGCGCAGCGGGGCGTCCTGCTCGAGCTCGTTCACACCGCAGGCGCGCTGGGCGCTCACGCGCTCACCGCCGCGAGTTCGATCTCGATGGCGGCGAGCAGCTCCTCCTCGAGGGCGGGGATGCCGAGGCGCTGGACGACGTCGCTGAGGAAGCCGAGCACGACCAATCGACGTGCCTCCTCCTCTGCGATGCCGCGCGCCTGCAAGTAGAACAGCTGCTCGTCGTCGAATCGGCCCGTGGCGCTGGCGTGGCCGGCACCACGGATGTCACCGGTCTGGATCTCGAGATTCGGGATCGAATCGGCGCGTGCGCCCTCGGTGAGCACCAGATTGCGGTTCGCTTCGTAGGAGTCGGTGCCCGTGGCATCCGGCCCGATCAGCACATCGCCGATCCAGACGCTGTGGGCGCTCACGCCCTGCAGCGCACCCTTGTAGAGCACGTCACCGGTGGTGTATGCGCCCTTGTGGTGCAGGTAGACCTGGCTCTCGAGGTGCTGCCCGGCATCCGCGTAGGACAGCCCGTACATGCGACCTTCGGAACCGGTTCCGGCGAGCTCGACGGTCGGGTTCACGCGCACGACGCCGCCGCCGAAGCTGATCACGAAGTGCTTCAGGTACGCGTCTTTGTCGACGCGCGCCTGGTGGGATGCCGCGTGCACCGCGTCATCGTCCCAGCGCTGCACCGAGATGACGGTCAGCCGTGAGCCGGGACGCGCGATGATCTCGACGTTCTGCGCGTACTGCGCGGACCCGCGATGGCGGAGGACCACCGTGGCGGAGCTGTTCTCGAGCGCTTCGATGACGATGTGGGCGTCGGCGCGCTGGTCGGCGCCCTGACCGGTGATCGTCACGAGGATGGGCTCGGAGACCTCTTCATTGCGCGGGATGCGCACGTGCATGCCCTCGCTCGACCCCTGCCAGGCAACAGCCGCGACGATGTCTTCGGGAACGAAGAACTCGCCGCGCGGCGCGGTGCCAGCAGGGAGTGCACCCTCGACGAAGCCGTCGCCGTTCTCGATCTCGTAGACGACGCCGTCGTTCTGCGCCGCAGGAGAGAACAGGCCACTCAGCTGCGCGACGGGCGTGTGCTTCCAGTTGACCTCGCGGCCGTTCGGTGTGCCGAACTCCGCCGGCTCGAACGAGCGCGGGCGTTCTGAACGGGTCTGAACCGGCACGAAGGCAGGCTCGACCTCGGTATATGCCGTCGTCATTCTCAGCCGACCGACCCTTCCATACCCATCTCGATGAGCTTGTTGAGCTCCATCGCATACTCCATCGGCAGCTCACGTGCGATCGGCTCGATGAAGCCGCGCACGATCATCGACATCGCCTCGGTCTCTTCCAAGCCGCGGCTCATCAGGTAGAACAGCTGCTCCTCACTGACCTTCGAGACCGTGGCCTCGTGACCGAGCTGCACGTCGTCGACGCGGATGTCGATCGACGGATAGGTGTCGGACCGCGACTGCGTGTCGACGAGCAGAGCGTCACAGACCACGGAGTTCGCAGAGTGGTGCGCTGTCGCATCGACGCGCACCTCACCCCGGTAGCCGGCGCGGCCTCCGCCGCGGGCGATCGACTTGGAGACGATCGACGACTGCGTGTACGGCGCCATGTGCACCATCTTCGCTCCGGCGTCCTGGTGCTGGTCGGGGCCGGCGAAGGCGACGGACAGCGTCTCGCCCTTGGCGTGCTCGCCCATCAGGTAGATGGACGGGTACTTCATCGTGACCTTCGAGCCGATGTTGCCGTCGACCCATTCCATCGTGGCGCCCTCGTGGGCGACGGCACGCTTGGTGACGAGGTTGTAGACGTTGTTCGACCAGTTCTGGATCGTCGTGTAGCGCACGCGGGCGTTCTTCTTCACGATGATCTCCACGACAGCGGAGTGCAGCGAGTCGGACTTGTAGATCGGGGCGGTGCAGCCCTCGATGTAGTGGACGTAGCTGCCCTCGTCGGCGATGATCAGGGTGCGCTCGAACTGCCCCATGTTCTCGGTGTTGATGCGGAAGTAGGCCTGCAGCGGGATCTCGACGTGCACGCCCTTCGGGACGTACACGAACGATCCGCCGGACCACACGGCGGTGTTCAGCGCGGCGAACTTGTTGTCACCGGAGGGGATGACTGTGCCGAAGTACTCCTCGAAGAACTCGGGGTGCTCGCGCAGCGCCGTGTCAGTGTCCATGAAGATGACGCCCTGCTCTTCAAGGTCTTCACGGATCTGGTGATAGACGACCTCGGACTCGTACTGCGCGGCGACGCCGGCGACGAGCCGCTGGCGCTCGGCCTCGGGAATGCCGAGCTTCTCGTACGTCTCGCGGATCTCAGCGGGGAGGTCCTCCCAGGACTGAGCCTGCTTCTCGGTCGATCGCACGAAGTACTTGATGTTGTCGAAGTCGATCTCGCTGAGGTCGGCGCCCCAGGTCGGCATCGGCTTGCGCCCGAACAGCTGCAGGCCCTTCAGCCGGGTCTTGAGCATCCACTCGGGTTCGTCTTTGAGCGTGGAGATGCCACGGACGACGTCCTCGGAGAGGCCGCGTTTCGCAATGGCACCGGCGGCATCTTCGTCGTGCCACCCGAATTCGTACACCCCCAGACTGTCGAGTTCTGGGCGGTCGATCAGCACATCCGACATCACACTCTCCTTGTTGGGCCGCAACGGTATCAGCCGCCCCGACACGCCGTGTCCCGTCGAGTAGTCGGGGCGGGTGCCGCTGGTGGGCCTCATCACAGACGCATTTCTTCGCGCCTAAACTGTTAGTGATGCATCTCGCTCAGAGCTCGTGCATCGCAACAATCCGATTCTACAGGTTCCCCCTGACAACCGGGCCGTGTCGGCCTGCTCAGGCTCGGGCCGGAGGACACATGCCCGACACGATCGCACCCGACGCTCCGCCGATCAGCAGCGGCCGCCCGTCAGCGGCGCTCGGCCGCCCGCTCCGGGTGCTCGCCTGGCTGTCCTTCCTCGCCGAGGTCATCATCATCGCCACCGGCGGCGCAGTGCGCCTCACCGGCTCCGGTCTCGGATGCTCGGACTGGCCGCTGTGCACCCCCGAATCGCTCGTGCCGATCTACGAGGTCCAGGGCATTCACGGCATCATCGAGTTCGGCAACCGCACGATGACCGGCGTCGTCGGGCTCCTCGCGATCGCTGTGCTCCTGTTCACCCTCCATGCCGTCGGCGGACGGCGCCCGCTGGTCGCGGCGCTGTGGTTCGCCGCAGGCGGCATCGTTGCCGGCGCGATCTGCTTCGGGGTCGCCGCACTGTTCGTCGACGAGCCGTTCGCCTTCTTCGCCGTGGGACTCATTCTCGCCACCGTGATCGGCGCCGTGCACTCGCTGCGGATCGTCCCGGCACGCCGCGACCTCACCGCCCTCGCGTGGTTGGTGCTGATCGGCGTGGTCGCGCAGGCCTTCGTCGGCGGGATCACCGTGCTCACCGGACTCAATCCGTTCATCGTCGGATTCCACTACGCGTCCTCACTCGTCCTCGTGTGCATCACCGCCGCCTTCGTCGTCCGCATGCGTGAGCCCGGCGGCGCACGAACGAGCGTCGTGCCGCGCTGGTTCGCGGCGCTGTCGCATCTGACCGGGCTCGCCCTGGCCGTCACGATCTTCTTCGGCGTGCTCACCACCGGCTCCGGCCCGCACTCCGGCGATGCGAACGTCATCCGGGACGGGTTCGATGCCACGGTGCTCGCGCACGTGCATTCGTGGCCGGGCTACGTCCTCGCCGCGCTCGTCGCTGCGCTCACGATCGCCGCGTGGATGCTGCGCCTCGATCCCCGCCGCTGGCTGCTCGTGCTCGCGCTCGCGATCCTCATACAGGTCGGCGTCGGCATCTGGCAGGCCAGGGACGGGCTGCCAGAGCTGCTCGTCGGCATCCACATGGTCCTCGCGGCACTGTCGGCCGCCGCGTACACGGTCGCCGTGCTGAAGATGAAGCGGCCGCTCTCGGCGTCGGATGCGACCGCCGCGATAGGCGAGCGCTCAGCCCGCGCATAGCGCGCTCACCGTGCCCGCATCAGAAGGATGTGGATGCTGGCACGCATGAAGAACACGTCACTCACGCGCAGCATCCCGTTCTGGGCGCTTTTGGTCCTGTCCCTCGCCGCCGTCGCTGTCGGCGGCTGGCTCGTATGGGACAAGACCTCCATAATGCAGACAACCCTCCTCGACGGCACGGCGACGAACGTCGAGGTCTACGTCGGGCAGGCGTGGATCACCGCCGGTTCGGGAGTTCTCGCCGCCGGCGTCATCGGCGTGCTCCTGACACTCGTGCTCGGTGCAGCCAAGAGCCTGGTCCCGTCGGCACCGGTCGTGGTCGAGGAGATCGACTGGACCGCAGAGCCGACCGAGGCGCCGGAGACGGACGCGAACGCGGACTCGTCTGAGGAATCAACCGAGACGGACGCCCCGGCGGAGAATGAGGCGGCGGACGAGGAAGATCAGAACGGCAGCAGCGGGTCGACCGCGACGGCCAGGAATATCAGCGTCAAATAGCTGATCGACGCATGGAAGACGCGCATCGGGCGCGGCTTCGAGCCTCGCACCGCCTGGTCATACAGGCGGTGCGACTCGTAGATGAACCACCCACCGAAGACGAGAGCGGATGCCGTGTACACGAGCCCCATTCCGGCGACGGGGATCAGCAGCAGCGAACAGGCGACCGTGGCCCAGGCGTAGAGGATGACCTGCAGCCCCACCTGCGATGCATTGCGCGTCACGCCGAGCATCGGCACGTCGGCATCGGAGTAGTCGTCGCGGTACTTCATCGACAGCGGCCAGTAGTGGGCCGGCGTCCACAGGAACACCAGGGCGAACAGCACGATCGCAGGCCAGGCGACATCGCCCGTGACGGCGGACCAGCCGATGACGACGGGGAAGCACCCGGCGATTCCGCCCCAGATGATGTTCTGCTCGGTGCGGCGCTTGAGGATCATCGTGTAGATCACGACGTAGAAGAAGATCGCCGAGACCGAGAGCACGGCCGTCAGCCAATTGGTCGTCGCGAGCAGCCACAGCGTGGAGACCACCGCGAGAGTCCACGAGAAGACCAGTGCCGCGCGCGGCGAGACCTCACCCGTGACGAGCGGGCGGTTCTCGGTGCGATGCATGTGCGCATCCATGTCGCGGTCGAGGTACATGTTGAACGAGGCCGCCGACCCGGCGCTCATTGCGCCGCCGACGACGGTGGCCAGCACCAGCCACAGGTTGGGCAGACCGCCCTCGGCGAGGAACATGACCGGCACCGTGGAGACGAGGAGAAGCTCCATGACGCGCGGCTTGGTCAGGGCGACGTACGCCTTGATCGTGCGACCGATCGGCCGCTTCACCGCCGTCGTCTGCGACATGGTCGAGATAACGATCGCCTCCTCCGCGCCACACTCCGACAACTCCCCCAGTCTAGTGCAGGCGCGGCGACCGCATTCGCCGTGGCAAGAGGAGGAAATGTCGTTTCTCGGCTGGCACTGCGACGCTAGGCTGAAGAGCAATCGCGCGCCCGGCGCTGTGCACCTGTCCGTGACGATGCGGATGCGCCAGGGAATCGGGCGCCATCGTCAATTGTTGGAAAGGGCATGACCGTGACCGAACTGCAGTGGACCGAGATCGATCGACGCGCGGTGGACACCGCCCGAGTACTGGCGGCGGACGCCGTCGAAAAGGTCGGCAACGGTCACCCGGGAACCGCGATGAGCCTGGCTCCCGCCGCCTACCTCCTGTACCAGCGCGTGCTCCGCCATGACCCGAAGGATGTCGACTGGCTCGGCCGCGACCGGTTCATCCTGTCGGCCGGTCACTCATCGCTGACGCAGTACGTGCAGCTCTACCTCGGCGGGTTCGGTCTCGAACTCGACGATCTGAAGGCACTGCGCACCTGGGGCTCCAAGACTCCGGGGCACCCGGAGTACGGCCACACCCGGGGCGTCGAGATCACCACCGGTCCGCTGGGTCAGGGGCTGTCATCGGCCGTCGGCTTCGCGTACGCCGCCCGCTACGAGCGCGGCCTGTTCGATCCGGATGCTGCCGCGAGCACGAGCCCGTTCGACCACTTCGTCTACGTGATCGCCAGCGACGGCGACCTGCAGGAGGGCGTCACCAGCGAGGCCGGGTCGCTGGCCGGCCACCAGCAGCTGGGCAATCTGATCGCCATCTACGACTCGAACCAGATCTCCATCGAAGACGATACGGACGTCGCGTTCACTGAGGACGTCGCCGCCCGCTACGAGTCCTATGGCTGGCACGTGCAGACGGTCGACTGGAAGAAGACCGGTGAGTACGTCGAAGACATCGCCGAGCTGCACGCGGCCATCGAGGCCGCCAAGGGCGAGACCGCCAAGCCGTCGCTGATCGTCCTCAAGACCATCATCGGCTGGCCGTCGCCCGGTAAGCAGAACTCCGGCAAGATCCACGGCTCGGCGCTCGGCTCCGATGAGCTCGCCGCCACCAAGAAGGTGCTCGGCTTCGACCCCGAGCAGAGCTTCGTCGTCGACGACGAGGTCATCGCGCACACCCGTGCCCTGGCCGACCGCGCCGCCGAGGAACGCGCAACATGGCAGGAGTCGTTCGACGCCTGGGCTGCCGCGAATCCCGAGCGCAAGGCGCTGCTCGACCGTGTCGAGGCGCACGAACTGCCCGCGGACATCGCCGACGCGCTGCCCGCGTTCGAGACCGGCAAGGACGTCTCCACGCGTGCGGCATCCGGCCAGGTGATCAACGCGCTCGCCGCTGAACTCCCCGAACTGTGGGGCGGCTCCGCCGACCTCGCCGAGTCCAACCTCACTTCCATCAAGGGCGCCCCGTCGTTCATCCCGACCGAGTGGTCGACCCACGAGTGGTCCGGAAACCCTTACGGGCGCGTGATGCACTTCGGAATCCGCGAGCACGCCATGGCGGCAATCGTCAACGGCATCGTGCTGCACGGCCCGACCCGTCCGTTCGGCGGCACCTTCCTCATCTTCAGCGACTACATGCGCCCCGCCGTGCGCCTGTCCGCTCTGATGAACATCCCGAGCATCTTCGTCTGGACGCACGACTCCGTCGCCCTCGGCGAGGACGGACCGACGCACCAGCCGATCGAGCAGCTCGCGACGCTCCGCGCCATCCCGAACTTCACGGTCGTGCGCCCCGCCGACGCGAACGAGACCGCGGTCGTCTGGCTCGAACTGCTCCGACGTCACGCCGGGCCCGCTGGCCTCGCCCTGACCCGCCAGAACATCCCCGTGTTCGAGCGCGGCGACGGCGCGGCATCCGGCGACACGCTCGCATCTGCCGACAACGCCGCCAAGGGAGCGTACGTCCTCGCCGAGGCACCGAACGGCACCCCGGACGTCATCCTCATCGCCACGGGCTCGGAGGTGCAGCTGGCCGTCGCCGCCCGCGAGGCGCTCGCAGCCGAGGGTGTGAACGCCCGTGTCGTGTCCGCCCCGTCCCTGGAGTGGTTCGACGAGCAGGATGCCGCGTACCGCGAGTCCGTCCTGCCGAAGAACGTCACCGCACGCGTCTCGGTCGAGGCGGGTTCCGCGCTTACCTGGCGCGGCCTCGTCGGCGACAACGGCCGCTCGGTGGCCATCGACCACTTCGGTGCGTCCGCCGACTACAAGACCCTGTTCCAGAAGTTCGGCATCACCGCCGAAGCCGTCGTCGAGGCGGCCCGCGAGACCATCAAGGAGAACGCATGACCTCCCCCACCGCACAGCTCTCCGCCGCCGGCGTCAGCATCTGGCTGGACGACCTGTCCCGCACTCGAATCGACTCCGGCAATCTCGCCGGACTGATCGAGTCCCGCAACGTCGTCGGTGTGACCACCAACCCGACGATCTTCGCGAACGCGATCACTGACAAGAACGACACCTCGTACGACGCGCAGGTCGCCGAGCTCGCAGCATCCGATGCCACGGCCGAAGAGGCCGTGTTCGCCGCGACGACGCAGGACGTCGGCGCGGCGCTGGACGTCTTCCGCCCCGTGTGGGAGGCCACCGGCCACGTCGACG
This sequence comes from Microbacteriaceae bacterium, assembly GCA_052085045.1. GTDB lineage: Bacteria > Actinomycetota > Actinomycetes > Actinomycetales > Microbacteriaceae > Microbacterium. Next base: position 52,382 of record JBQDFB010000002.1, read on the forward strand.
GCCGCGTGTCGATCGAGGTGTCCCCCGACCTCGCTCATGACACCGAGGGCACCGTCGAACAGGCCAAGCAGCTGTGGTCGAAGATCGATCGTCCGAACCTGCTGGTGAAGATCCCCGCCACCAAGGCCGGGCTTCCAGCGATCGCTCAGGCGATCGGCGCGGGGATCAACGTCAACGTCACCCTGATCTTCAGTCTCGAGCGCTACGCCGATGTCATCGACGCGTACCTGACCGGCCTCGAGACCGCCCGGGCCGCCGGTATTGACCTGTCGACGATCCAGTCGGTCGCGTCGTTCTTCGTCTCGCGCGTCGACACCGAGACCGACAAGCGCCTGACGGCCATCGGCACCGACGAGGCCGCCGCTCTGAAGAGCAAGGCCGGGCTCGCGAACGCCCGGCTTGCCTACGAGCTGTTCGAGAAGACGTTCGCGGGCGACCGTGCGAAGGCTCTGCTCGACGCCGGCGCGAACCCGCAGCGCCCGCTGTGGGCTTCCACCGGCGTCAAGGACCCGGCGCTCCCCGACACGCTCTACGTCACCGAACTCGTCGCCGAGGGCGTCGTGAACACCATGCCCGAGAAGACGCTCGAGGCGACCTTCGACCACGCGGTCGTCGCCGGTGACACGATCACCGGCGGTTATGAGGACGCCCGCGAGGTCTTCGCCGGCCTGGAGAAGATCGGCGTGGACTTCGACGACGTGACCCAGGTGCTCGAGGACGAGGGTGTGACGAAGTTCATCGACTCCTGGCACGACCTGCTCACCCAGGTCGCCGAGGGACTCGAGGCACAGCGATGACCTTCTCGATCCACACCTCGGGCGCCCCGAAGGCCGCGATCGACGAGGTCGTTCCGCGGCTGGTCGGCGACCTCGTCGCCTCGCGCATCACTGCTTTCGACTCGACCCTGTGGGGCGCGGCGGCCGAAGAAGAGGCGGCCAAGCGGCTGGGCTGGGTGGAGGCCGTCTCGGTCTCCCGCCCGCTCGTCGACGAGATCGTCGCCCTCCGAGACGAGTTGCGCGCCCAGGGCGTGCACCGGGTCGTCCTCGCCGGTATGGGCGGCTCGTCGCTCGCCCCCGAGGTCATCGCGCAGACGGCCGGCGTGCCGCTGACGATCCTCGACTCGACGGCGCCCGGCCAGGTGCTCGCCGCTCTCGACGACAACCTGGCCGAGACGGTGCTCGTGGTCTCGTCGAAGTCCGGCTCGACAGTGGAGACCGACTCGCAGCGACGCACGTTCGAGGCCGCGTTCCGAGACATCGGCGTCGATCCCGTTGAGCGCATCGTCGTGGTCACTGACCCCGGCTCCCCGCTGGACGCCTCGGCGCGCGAGACCGGCTACCGGGTCTTCAACGCAGACCCGAACGTCGGCGGCCGCTACTCGGCGCTCACCGCGTTCGGTCTGGTCCCCTCGGGGCTGGCCGGCGTCGACATCGGCGAACTGCTCGACGAGGCCGAGGCCACGCTGCTGCAGGTGGCCATCGACCAGGCCGACAACCCCGCGCTGCGTCTGGCTGCCGCGATCGCCGCGACGAACCCGCGCCGCGACAAGATGGGCCTGGTCACCGATGGCACGCACATCGTCGGGTTGCCGGACTGGATCGAACAGCTGATCGCCGAGTCGACCGGCAAGGAGGGCACCGGCATCCTGCCCGTCGTCCTGCTGCCGGTCTCCCCCGAGCTCGAGTCGCTTCCCGCCGACCTGCAGATCGTGCGCCTGGTCGACGACGCGAACGAGTTCCACCTGCACGAGCGGCACCAGGGCGAGATCCTCGTCAGCGGCTCGCTCGGCGCGAACTTCATCGTCTGGGAGTACGCCACCGCGATCGCCGGGCACCTGCTCGGCATCAACCCGTTCGACCAGCCGGACGTCGAGTCGGCCAAGATCGCCGCACGCGGGCTGCTGGACGCACGGCCGGAGCCGACCGCGCCCGCGTTCGTCCAGAACGGCATCGAGGTGCGCGTGACCGACCCGGTGCTGGCCGCATCCGGCGACATCGAGGCGGTCATGGATGCCCTCTGGGCCCGGCTCCCCGAAGACGGTTACGTGTCCATCCAGGCCTATGTGAACCGTCTCGAGCTGCCGCAGCTGCAGGGGCTGCGCGAACTCGTCGCCGCCGACTCGGGCCGGCCGACGACGTTCGGCTGGGGACCGCGATTCCTGCACTCCACCGGCCAATATCACAAGGGCGGGCCCGCACAGGGGGTATACCTGCAGATCCTCGAGCGCACCGAGGTCGATCTCGAGATCCCCGACAGCCCCTTCACCTACGGACAGCTGATCCAGGCGCAGGCCACCGGCGACGCGGGTGTGCTCGCCGATCACGGTCGGCCCGTGGTCACGCTCACGATCACGGATGACTCCGCCGACGTGGTCACGCTCTTCGAAGCCGCCCAGAAGTAACCCACCTGGAGTACATCTCACCGATGACCGTTCCCGTATCGCACGGCCATAACCCGCTGCGCGACCCCGATGACCGTCGCCTCAATCGCATCGCAGGTCCCAGCGCGCTGGTGATCTTCGGTGTGACCGGCGATCTGTCCCGCAAGAAGCTCATGCCCGCGGTGTACGACCTCGCGAACCGGGGGCTGCTGCCCCCGGGATTCGCGCTGGTCGGCTTCGCGCGGCGCGACTGGGAGGACCAGGACTTCGCCCAGGTCGTCTACGACGCGGTCAAGGAGCATGCGCGCACCGAGTTCCGCGAAGACACCTGGAAGCAGCTGCTGCAGGGCATCCGATTCGTCTCGGGTGAGTTCGACAACCCGGCATCGTTCGCGAAGCTGCGTGAGACGGTCGAGAAGCTCGACGTCGAGCGCGGCACGATGGGCAATCACGCGTACTACCTGTCCATCCCGCCGAAGTCGTTCCCGCAGGTCGCGAAACAGTTGAGAGACTCCGGTCTCGTCGGCGAAGATCGCGGCGACGACCAGTGGCGCCGCGTCGTCATCGAGAAGCCGTTCGGGCACGACCTCGATTCGGCGCGCGCGCTGAATGAGGCGCTGGAGGTGGCGTTCCCGGCCGACTCGATCTTCCGCATCGATCACTATCTCGGCAAAGAGACGGTGCAGAACATCCTCGCGCTGCGGTTCGCCAACGCGCTCTACGAGCCGATCTGGAACCGCAACTTCGTCGACCACGTGCAGATCACGATGGCCGAGGACATCGGCGTCGGCGGGCGTGCCGGCTACTACGACGGCATCGGCGCAGCACGCGACGTGATCCAGAACCACCTGCTCCAGCTGCTCGCGCTCACCGCCATGGAGGAGCCGATCAGCCTGTCCGCGGAGAACCTGCGGGCCGAGAAGGAGAAGGTGCTCGCGGCCGTGAAGCTGCCGGACGACCTGTCTCTGGCGACGGCCCGCGGACAGTACGCAGGCGGCTGGCAGGGCGGCCAAGAGGTCAGCGGGTTCCTCGACGAGGACGGGATGAACCCCGAGTCGGTCACCGAGACCTATGCGGCCATCAAACTCGAGATCGCGAACCGACGCTGGGCCGGCGTGCCCTTCTATCTGCGCAGCGGAAAGCGCCTCGGGCGCCGCGTCACCGAGATCGCCGTGGTGTTCGAGCGTGCCCCCGAGCACCTGTTCGGCCGTGGAAACGCCGCCGAACTCGGTCAGAACGCGCTCGTCATCCGTGTGCAGCCCGACGAGGGCGTGACGATCCGCTTCGGCTCGAAGGTTCCGGGGCCCGGCACGAACGTGCGCGATGTGACCATGGACTTCGGCTACGGCCATGCCTTCACCGAGGCGAGCCCCGAGGCCTACGAACGCCTGATCCTCGACGTGCTGCTCGGCGACCCGCCGCTGTTCCCCCGTCACGAGGAGGTGGAGCTGAGCTGGAAGATCCTCGACCCCGTCGAACAGTACTGGGCCGACGAAGGCGGTCCGCTGGAACAGTACGCTTCCGGTTCCTGGGGGCCGGCATCCGCCGATGCCCTCCTTGCCCGTGACGGACGAGTCTGGAGACGCCCGTGATCATCGATCTTCCCGACACGACCGTCAGCCAGGTCGCCAAGCAGCTCGTCAGCGTGCGCGAAGAAGGCGGAGCCGTCGCGCTCGGACGCGTGCTCACGCTTGTCATCTCGGCGCGCAACGGTGTCGCAGAGGCCGCCATCGACGCGGCCAACGACGCGTCTCGAGAGCACCCGATGCGCGTCATCGTGCTCACGACCGGCGACGGCGACGCGCACCTCGATGCGCAGATCCGCATCGGCGGGGATGCCGGAGCCAGCGAGGTCGTCGTCCTGCGGGCGTACGGCGCCGCCGCGAGCAACGAGGAGAGCCTGATCACCGGGCTGCTGCTGCCGGATGCTCCGGTCGTTGCCTGGTGGCCCGACGAAGCGCCCTCCGACCCGGCATCGTCCCCGCTCGGGAAGATCGCCCAGCGACGCATCACGGATGCCGCGACCACGCCCGACGTGCGCGACCGGCTGGCCCTGCGCGGCCGCACACACGCGCCGGGTGACACCGACCTCGCGTGGACACGCCTGACGCACTGGCGCGAGCAGCTCGCCGCCGTGCTCGACCAGCCGCCGTTCGAATCGGTCACGGCCGCCGACGTGCGCGGATCCGCCGGCTCTCCGTCGACGGCGCTGCTGGCGGCGTGGCTGCGGCTGGCTCTGCGGGTGCCGGTGCGCTGGTCGTACGAGGACCCGGAGATCTGGGCCGACGGCATCAAGTCAGTGCGGCTCACGCGCCCCGGCGGAGACATCCTGCTCGAGCGTCCCGAGCCGGGCGTCGCGCTGCTGACCCAGCCCGATCAGCCTGACCACGACCTCGTCCTGCCGCGTCGCACCCTGCGCGAATGCCTGGCCGAGGAGCTGCGGCGCCTTGACCCCGATGTGCTCTACGGCCGGGTCATCACCGAAGGCTGGGAGTTGCTCGGTCCACCCGAGAAGGTAGCGTGAGGCGCATGGAATCACCATCCGCCGAGAAGGTCGTCGTCGTCGATCCGACCCCCGCAGCAGTGGCAGACCGCGTCGCCGATCGGTTCCTGACCCGCGTCAGGGCGCGCACCCGCAACGGTCGGCTGGCGCACATCGCACTGACCGGCGGTTCCATGGGCGGCGCCGTGCTCGCGGCCGTCGCCCGACATGCCAAGGTTTCGTCGATCGACTGGACCCTGGTGCACTTCTGGTGGGGAGACGAGCGCTTCGTCGCCAGCGCGGATGCCGACCGCAACGCCCGCCAGTCGCGCGAAGCACTTCTGGATCACATCGACATCCCGGCAGAGAACATCCACGAGGTGGCCGCCACGGATGACGGCATCTCGCTCGACGAAGCCGCCGCCGCGTACGCTGCGGAGCTCGCACGCTTCGGCACCGACGAGGAACCGTGGCCGTCGTTCGCGGTGTGCTTCCTCGGCGTCGGGCCGGATGGCCACGTCGCATCGCTGTTCCCCGACCGCGCCGAGGTGACAGTGACAGATGCCGCCGCGCTGCCCGTGCGCGACTCTCCCAAACCGCCCCCGGAGCGTGTCACGCTCACGCGCCCGGTCATCAACGCGTCCAAGCGGGTATGGCTGGTGCTCACCGGTGCCGACAAGGCGTCGGCTCTGGGACTCGCCCTCGCCGGGGCGAACTATGCCAACGTTCCTGCGGCCGGTGCCAAGGGGCGCAAGCGCACCGTGTTCTTCGTCGACGAAGCCGCCGCCGCAGAGGTCCCCGAGGACCTCATCGATCAGGACTACTGATCTGATCCTTCGGCCGGGCGCTGCCCGGTTTCTCCATCGCTGTCGCTGCCGCGGGTGATACCCAGCTCCTGGCTCTCGCTGAGCACCTGTGGGTGGTAGCGCGCGAGACCGACGACGCCCCATACCGCGACGGCGCCGATCGCGACGAACGCGACCAGGGCCCAGACCGGGGCTGCTGCGGCCTCACCGAGCACCACGATGCCGATGACGACGGCGACGATCGGATCGACGACGGTGAGGCCGGCGATGACGAGGTCGGGCGGGCCGGAGCTGTAGGCGGTCTGCACGAAGTAGGCGCCGACGCCGGCGGCGGCGATCAGCGCGATCACACACACCAGCGTCAGCCAGTCGAAGTTCTCTGCCTGCAGCCGCTTGATGATCACCTTCGCCAGCGTCGCGACGAAACCGTAGAGGATGCCCGCGCCGATCACGTAGAACAGCGCTCGCATCCGGCGCCGGAGGATCAGCCAGCAGGCGCCGAGCACGATGATCACGACGAGCAGAGTGGTGAGGATGATGAAGAGCTTCTCGGTCGTGACCGCCTTCTCGGTGGCGAAGATCGCGGCGAGGAAGACGAACAGGAAGATGCCCCCGACACAGGCGATGATCGAGGTGATCGACTTCCGCGTCGGTGCGTGCCCCGAGACATGGGCGTTGAGCAGCGTCGTGATCACGAGGGCGATCGCGCCCAACGGCTGCACGACGATGAGCGGGGCGATCGCGAGGGCCGCGAGCTGGCAGACGATCGCCAGCCCCAGCATGAGCGTTCCCAGCAGCCACGATGGGCGGGTGAGCAGGGCCTTGACCTGGTCCCAGCTGAGTCCGGACGCACCGTCGGCGCCGCTCAGCCGCTCCACCTTCGTGACGCCGCGGTGCTGATACTGCGCACCGAACGACATGAAGACGGCGCCGGCGAGGGCGAGCGGAATGCCGAGCAGCAGTGCCGGGTTCTGGAATGCCCCGACCAGCTGATCGCTGACCTCGTCGACCGACATCCACACCCCGGAGTTCACAGTAGAACCCTACCTGTCGATCGCCGGACAGTAGGGTTGTGGCGTGGCTGTTCTTCCGATTCGCATCATGGGCGATCCTGTCCTGCACTCCCCGGCATCCGAAGTCGACGAGATCACCGACGATATCCGCGCGCTGGTCGACGACATGTTCGAAACGATGGATGCCGCACCCGGAGTGGGGCTCGCCGCCCCCCAGATCGGCCAGCCGCTGCGCATCTACACCTACAGCTACGTGGACGACGACGACAGGCCATGGCGCGGCGCGATCATCAACCCCGTGCTGTGGATGTCGCCGCCGGAACCCGGATCGCCCGACCCCGACGAAGAGTCCGAGGGATGTCTGTCGTTCCCTGGTGAGCGCTTCCCCCTGCGCCGGGCGGATCGAGTGCTCGTCACCGGCATCGACGTATCCGGCGCCGATGTGCGCATCGAGGTGGACGGCTGGCGCGCGCGCATCATGCAGCACGAGTTCGACCACCTCGACGGAATCCTGTACGTCGACCGGCTCTCGGACGGCGACTGGAAGACCGTTCAGAAGATCGCGCGCAAACGCGGGTGGGGCCGCCCCGGGGTGAGCTGGATTCCGGGCATCGACGATCTCGAAGGATAGATAGGATTCTCACCGACGGATCGATCACGTCCGTCACAATCCACTGGAGGGGAAACACGATGATCATGACGCGCAAGAAGCGCGCACTGGCTCTGGCCGGGTCTGCGGTGGCGCTGAGCCTCGCACTCAGCGGATGCAGCGCATTGAACGGAATTCTGGGCGGCAACGACGCTCAGCGCGATGACGAGGGCAACGTCACCGAGGGATCGAATGTCGACGTCTTCTCGCTGAAGGTCGGTGACTGCATGCCCGCGACCAATGCCAGCGGCGAGATCACGGACGTCGACGTCGTGCCGTGCTCGGAGCCGCACACCGACGAGGTTTTCTACGAGTTCGAGCTGGCAGACGGGGATCTGCCCAGCGACGACGAGATCCAGGCCGAGGTCGAGGCAGAATGCGTTCCCGCCTTCACCGAGTTCGTCGGCACCGACTACTACGAGTCGACCCTCGACTTCTGGTGGATGACTCCGACCGAGGAGACCTGGACGCAGGCGAACGACCGCCTCGTGCAGTGCATCATCTACCAGCCCGACGAGGCCGGAACCGACTCTGTGGAGATCGAAGGATCCCTCGAGGGTGCCGGCGTCTGATCCGCCCTGACAATGAAGAAGGCCCCGTCCGCGGACGGGGCCTTCTTCATTCTGCTCCCCGAGTTGGATTCGAACCAACAACCTGCCGGTTAACAGCCGGCTGCTCTGCCGTTGAGCTATCGGGGATCATTCTTCGTCGCCGAGGCAACCAGACCAGCTTAGCAAACTCCCCCGGGTGCCCGTGACATCCGCAGCCCTCCTCGGGCGTGTCCGGCGAGGGTCACCAGCCCGGAGAATCCGCCGCCGCATTCGGCACCCAGAGCAGGTCCTTGCCCACCCCTCTGGCCACCACATGACCGCCCTTGAGCATCAGCGTCTCGGCATTCAGCTCGCGGATGAAGGCGGCATCGTTGGTGACCAGCAGTGCTCCCATGCCGTCCTCTTTCCGCCGCCGGGTGATCGCGTCGAATACGACCGGCCGCACTTCGAGATCGAGGTTCGCGAGCGGTTCGTCGGCGATGAGCACCTTCGGTTCGAGCACGAATGAGCGTGCGATCGCAACCCGCTGACGCATACCCGCGCTCAGCTCGTACGGGAACTTCGCCGCCGTCCCCAGGGGAAGGTGCATCTCATCGAGCAGCGTCGCGACCCGGATGGAGAGCGCTTTGGTGTTGACGCGCTTCTCGCGGATGAGGATCGGCTCGGCGATCACATCGCTGACGGTGAGCGTCGGCGGCAGATCCGCACCCGCCGCCTGCGGGATATAACCGGTGAGATAGGTGAGCTCACGGTGTCTGCGCCCGGGCTTTCGCACGTTCACCCCGCAAACCTCTGCCCGTCCGCCGGCGATCCGCACGGAGGGATCGGTCGCTCCGGCCAGGGCCGCCACGAGCGTGGACTTGCCGGAGCCGGTGGGGCCTGCCACGCAGATCAGCTCCCCCGCGGGGAGAGCGAACGTCACGCCGTCGACCGCCCGAGTGGGCGCACTGTGCCCGATCCGATCGATGACGAGATCGGAGCAGTCGATCAGATGGGCGGAGTCGGACCTTCGAGACATGCACCTATCCTCTCCCGCAGCGGGGAGCGGTACGGGTTACGACTCGGCGAACCGCTGACGCTCGACGTCGATGTCGCGCAGTCGCACGCGCAGCGCCCGCCCGCCGTCCGAATCGGCAGGCACCCGCTGGATTGCTCCGAGCAGCTCCTGCTTCTCGCGCTCCAGGCCTCGCACGATCATCCGACGTGTCAGATCGGCCGTGGATGCCACCGCTCCCGCCTCGTCCTTCGCGGGGAACGGACTCATCAGCAGCTCACCCGCCAACGACCGGTACGGCTCGCGGACGGCATTGACAGCATCCATCGCCCACCCCGCCCTGGTCCGGTCGGGCGCGGAGGCGACCGTCTCGCGGATCGCCTCGAGAGCCGGATGCCGGAACGGCGCCTCCAGCGCACGGGCGAGCAGGCCCTGGTCGACCTGGTGGCCGTACTGCAGAGCACCCATGATCATGCCGCGCTCGACGGCGACATCGGCCGTCCGGGGCAGGCTCGACAGCGTCACCGCGGGCACCTCTGAGGTCTCCGGCTGCTGAACGGGTGCTTCCTGTCTCGACTTCGCTGCGCCCGCTCCCCGCGCGGCACGCTCGACCTCGGCTCGCACCTCGGTCGGGTCCATGCCCAGACGCCGGGCGAGCACCCGCTCGTACCCGGGGCGAAGCAGCCGGTCACGGATCTCGGCGACGATCGGAGCCGCAGCGCGCAGCGCGCCGACCTGCCCCTCGACCGTAGCGAGGTCGTACCCGGCGAGCTTGCGGTCGATCGCGAACTCGAACATCGGCACCTTGGCGTCCATGAGGCCGCGCACCGCGGCATCCCCGCGCTGCAGCCGCAGGTCGCAGGGATCGAGACCATTCGGTGCGACGGCGACGAACGTCTGCGCGTTGAAGCGGTCGTCCTCGCTGAAGGCGCGCAGCGCCGCCTTCTGCCCGGCCTCATCGCCGTCGAAGGTGAAGACGACCTCACCGGAGCTGGAGTCGTCGCCCATCACCCGGCGCAGCACCTTGATGTGCTCGGCGCCGAACGCCGTGCCGCAGGTCGCGATCGCCGTGGTGACCCCGGCGAGATGGCACGCCATGACATCGGTGTACCCCTCGACGACAACGACGCGACGCGGGTCGCCGCGGGCGATGTCGCGCTTGGCGAGATCGAGCCCGTAGAGCACCTGGTTCTTCTTGTAGATGATCGTCTCGGGGGTGTTCAGATACTTCGGCCCCTGATCGTCATCGAAGAGCTTGCGTGCGCCGAAGCCGATCGTCTGGCCCGTCACATCGCGGATCGGCCACACCAGCCGCCCGCGGAACCGATCGTACACGCCGCGCTGCCCCTGCGAGACGAGCCCAGCGGCGAGCAGCTCCTCACGGGTGAACCCCTGCGCGGTCAGGGCCTTCAGCATCCCGTCCCACCCGCGCGGCGCGAAGCCGACGCCGAAATGTGCGGCCGCCCCGGCATCGAAGCCCCGTTCGCCGAGGAAGCGCCTACCGGTCTCGGCATCGGCACTCAGCAGCTGGCTGCGGAAGAACTCCGCCGCCGCCGTGTTTGCCGCATACAGCCGACTGCGACCGCTGGTCTCGGGGGCTGCTCCCCCGTCTTCGTAATGCAGCGAATAGCCCAGGCGCCCAGCGAGACGCTCGACGGCCTCGGTGAAGCTGACATGGTCGATCGCGCGCAGGAAGGAGTAGACGTCCCCCGATTCTCCGCAGCCGAAGCAGTGGTAGAAGCCCACCTGGGGGCGCACGTGGAAGCTCGGGCTCCTCTCGTCGTGGAACGGGCACAGGCCCTTGAGCGATCCCACCCCGGCGGACTTCAGCGCGACTCGCTCTCCGACGATGTCGGCGATGTTCGTGCGGGATTTGACCTCGTCGACGTCGGCCTGCCGGATGCGGGGCATCAGAACGCCCCTTCGGCCATCCGCACCGGAGCATGCGCGTGCGTCCTGGAGCCGGGGCGCGGCGTGCGCGGCGTCCAGATGCCCACCTCGGCCGGGTCGATGTCGCCGACCAGGCGACTGTGCCAGTCCAGCGCCGTCTGATCCGTCAGGCTCGCGATCTGATCGACGACGACCCTGGCGCGCTCAGCATCCGATTCCGCATCCTGGAAGTCGGCGGCGAAGGCGGGCTCGAGGACGTCGGCACCGGCATTCCAGAGCGCATCGGTCGACCACAGCGCGTCCGCCAGGCGCCGCAGCACCCGGCGCTGCTCCTTGTACACGCCCTTTCGGGCATCGATCGTGACGATCGCCTGCCCCATGATGCCCTTGAGCACCGCGATCTCGGCTTCGACCACGCGCGGTACGACGACATGTGCGTTGTACCGAGCCAGCGAGGGGCCGCTGTAGGTCTCCCGGGTCGCCGTGACGGCCGCCCGAGCGAACCGGCCGATGAGGTCGCTGGTGAGGTTCTTCAGCCGGGCGAGATCCCGCCGCGACCGGTCGAAGGACTTCAGCCACATCGGCTGGCGGGTGAGGCGATACAGGCCGTCGGCGAGCTCTTCGCGGGTGAAGTCGTAGCCGACCCACTGCTGCACGCGGCTGACGAGCGCGTGGTGCTGGGCCGGGTCCGACAGTTGCGCGACATCGAGGTAGCCGTTGACGATGGCGTCCTCGAAGTCGTGCACCGAATAGCCGATGTCGTCGGAGAGGTCCATGATCTCAGCTTCGATGCAGCGCAGACGCCCCGGTGCACCCTCGCGCATCCAGCGGAACACCGCTTCGTCGTCGGGGTAGACGCCGAACTTCAACCGACCGCCGGGATCGGGGATCGGGCTGTCGACGGTCCACGGGTACTTGCAAGTGGCGTCGAGGCTGGCGCGGGTGAGGTTGAGACCGACGGAATGACCGTCCGCATCGAGGACCTTCGCCTCCAGACGGGTGAGAATGCGCAGCGACTGGGCGTTGCCTTCGAAACCGCCGATGGGCTCTGCCCACTCATTCAGTGCCCGTTCACCGTTGTGTCCGAACGGAGGGTGGCCGAGGTCGTGGCTCAGACATGCGGTGTCGACGACGTCGGCCGAGACGCCGAGTGCGACGGCGAGCTCACGGCCGACCTGGGCGACCTCGAGCGAGTGCGTCAGGCGGTTGCGCGCGAAGTCTGCGGTGCTCGCAGGGCTCAGCACTTGCGTCTTCGCGGCGAGGCGGCGCAGGGCCGCAGAGTGCAGCACGCGGGCGCGGTCGCGCGCGAAGTCGTCTCGTTCGGAACGGTGGGTCTGGGTGAAGAAGCGCTCGGCGTCGCGCGGCTCGTAGCCGTCGGCGCGCACGTCACCCGCCACTGTTCTCGATCTCCGCGCCGCGCAGCATCTCACCGGTGTCTGCGGCGATCTCGCGCGAGTCCAGCCACTTGTCCGGTAGCGCCGGGCGCTTGGGCCGGCCTGCCCGGCCGCGCTGCCCTTCGGCATCCGCACCCGGATACGGAGCATCGTGGTCGAGCTGGCCGAGCAGCTCATCGATGTGAGCGAGGCTCTGCGCAGTGGCGAGGCCGGTGCGGATATCGCTGCCGACCGGGTACCCCTTGAAGTACCAGGCGACGTGCTTGCGGATGTCGCGGCATCCGTGATCTTCGTCGTCGAAGAAGTCGACGAGCAGCTCGGCGTGCCGACGGAACGCGTTCGCAACGAACCCGAGCGTGGCGTCGACCGCGACCGATTCGGCGCCGAAGGCTCCGGCCAGGTCGCCGAACAGCCAGGGACGGCCGAGGCACCCGCGGCCGACGACGACGCCGTCGCAGCCGGTCTCGTCCATCATGCGCACCGCGTCGTCGGCCGACCAGATGTCGCCGTTGCCGAGCACGGGGATGCTCGTGACGGCCTGCTTGAGCTCGCCGATCGCGTTCCAGTCGGCGTAGCCCGAGTAGAACTCGCTCGCTGTGCGGGCGTGCAGCGCGACGGCTGCCGCTCCGGCATCCTCGGCGGCACGACCAGCATCCAGGAAGGTGAGGTGATCGGGATCGATGCCCTTGCGCATCTTCACCGTCAGCGGGAGGGGGCCCGCGGCCTTCACTGCTTGGTCGACGATGTCAGCGAAGAGGCTCGTCTTCCACGGCAGGGCCGCTCCCCCACCCTTGCGGGTGACCTTGGGCACGGGGCAGCCGAAGTTCAGGTCGATGTGATCGGCGTGATCCTCGGCGACGATGATGCGCACCGCCTCGGCGATCGTCTTCGGGTCGACGCCGTACAGCTGGATCGACCGCGGCGTCTCGGACTCGTGGTGCCGGATGAGTCGCATCGTGGTGTCGTTGCGCTCGACGAGGGCGCGAGAGGTGATCATCTCGCTGACGTAGAGACCTGCACCGTACTCACGGCACAGTCGGCGGAAGGCCGTGTTCGTGATGCCCGCCATCGGCGCGAGGACGACCGGCACGTCGAGGTCGATGGGGCCGATGCGCAGGGCGCGGGCTGGGGCAGTGGCGATGGTCATATCCTCTCCATTCTCCCACCCCCGACGCGCCCGGCGCCTCAACGCAGACGTAGGCTGTGGATATGACCGACTCCAACGTGCGACAGATCCCTTTCACCGATGCTGACGGAGACGAGAAGACCCTCGATGACCTCGGCGCCGATGTGGTGCTCGTCGTCAACGTCGCCTCGAAATGCGGTCTGACGCCGCAGTACGAGCAGCTCGAGCAGTTGCAGCGCGCCTACGGCGACCGCGGGTTCAGCGTCGTCGGATTCCCGTGCAATCAGTTCATGGGCCAGGAGCCGGGGTCGCTCGAACAGATCCAGGAGTTCTGCTCGGCTACGTACGGCGTCACGTTCCCGATAAACGACAAGGTGAAGGTCAACGGCCGAGGCGCGGTCGACCTGTACAAGACGCTCAAGCAGACTCCGGATGCCGGCGGCAAGGCCGGTCGCGTGGAGTGGAACTTCGAAAAGTTCCTCGTGCTGCCCAGCGGCGAGGTGCGCCGGTTCCGGCCGAAGCAGAAGCCGGACGCCCCCGAGATCGTCGAGGCGATCGAAGCCGCGCTGCCGCGCTAGTCAGCCGGCGCCTCAGCCGGGCGGAGTGTGTCTGGAAAGTTGCGGGTGCACGCTGCATCCACTCGCAACAACCCCGACACGTATCTGGGCATGTCTGGGTTATTGCCGGCTCTGGCGGCGCCGACCCGCAACAACCCGGACACGCCGCAGCGTGAGGACTACGCCTCAGCCTGCGCCGGCTCGTCCGCCTGCGCCGGCTCGCCGCGCTTGGACCACAGGTCGCGGAGGACGTTCGCGAACGCCTCGGGCGGCTGGGCTCCGGAGACGCCGTACTGCCCGTCGAGGACGAAGAACGGCACCCCCTGGATGCCGTAGGCCTGTGCCTGCGCCTGGTCCTGGCGGACTGCGGGAAGATACTTGTCGTTGTCCAACGCGTTGCGGGTGGAGTCAGCATCCAGCCCGACCTCGACTGCGAGCTCGACGAGGTCATCGACGCGACCGACGTGCTTGCCCTCGGTGAAGTAGGCCGACATCAGCCGCTCTTCCATCTCGTACTGAAGGCCCTCAGCCTTCGCGTGATGCAGCAGCTCGTGAGCCTTCACGGTGTTCGTGTGCTTGAGCAGATCGAACCGGTACTCGAGACCAGCGCTCTTAGCGACGCCGGTGACGTTGTCGAGCATCTGTGTGACCTGCTCACGCGGCATGCCCTTATGGCCGGCGAGGAAGTCGATCTCGTCGCCGTCGAAATCGACAGGAGTGTCGGGCGAGAGCTCGAACGAGTGGAACGTGATGTTCACCTGCGGGGCGTCGTCGTCGGATGCTGTGGCGGCCAGACCCGCTTCAAGATTGCGCTTGCCGATGTAGCACCACGGGCAGGCGATGTCGGACCAGATGTCGATGTTTATTGGTTCGCTCACTCCGAGTGGAACGCCGAACAGCCCCGGAGTATTCCGCGGATAGAATCTTCCGATGCTCACCGCCGACGATCCGCTGCCCTCCCCACCCGAGCGGGTGCTGATCGCCGGCGTCACCGGATCGGGGAAGACGACCCTCGCACGACGGGTCGCACAGCGCTGGAAACTCGTCCACCACGAGATCGATGCGCTGCATCATGGGCCGAACTGGACGCCTCGGCCCGAGTTCCTCGACGACGTCCGCGCATTCGTCGAGACCTCGCGCTGGGTCACCGAGTGGCAGTACACCGGCAAAGGCACAGACGCGATCCTCCCGGTGCGTGCCGACCTGCTCCTCTGGCTGGACTACCCGTACCCGCTCGTCCGTCGCCGTCTCCTCCGCCGAACGGTGAAGCGCCGAGTCCTCCGCACCCGTCTGTGGAACGACAACGTCGAGCCGACGCTGTGGAGCCGCGAGGCATGGACCGGTGAGAACGACATCATGCGCTGGCAGAAGGCCACCCGTCACAAGTGGGACGAGCGGATGCCGCGCATCGAAGCCGAATTCCCACACCTCACGGTCGTGCGGCTGCGGCATCCGCGTGAGACGGAGCGGTGGCTGCGCGCGGCGCAGTGAGATTTCGACTCCTCGCTGCGCTCCTCGCTCAATCCGTTTCGTCTCCGGCGCTCCGCGCCTCCGCTCAACGCCCGGCGCTAGCCCGCCACGCGGGGCGTTGAGCGAGCGAAGCGAGACGAAGCCTCAACCTCAACGTCAGGCTGAGTCCGGAGCATCCACGGCCCCGCCGAAGCGGC
>JBQDFB010000002.1:67990-79181 GCA_052085045.1 Microbacteriaceae bacterium
CCTCAACCTCAACGTCAGGCTGAGTCCGGAGCATCCACGGCCCCGCCGAAGCGGCGGTCGCGCGACACGTAGATCTCGATCGCGCGCCAGAGCTCCTCGCGCGAGAAGTCGGGCCAGAGCGTGTCGAGGAACACCATCTCGGCATAGGCCGACTGCCACAGCAGGAAGTTCGAGGTGCGCTGCTCCCCCGACGACCGCAGGAACAGGTCGACGTCGGGCATGTCCGGCACGTACAGGTTCCGGCGGATCATCTTCTCGGTGATCGCGTTCGGCTTCACGCGTCCGGCCGCCACATCTCCGGCCAGTGAGCGCACGGCGTCGACGAGTTCAACGCGCCCGCCGTAGTTCACGCACATCGTCAGCGTGAGGGTGTCGTTTCCGGCGGTGAGCTTCTCGGCGTACTGCAGCTCCTTGATGACCGAGCCCCACAGCCGCGGTTTGCGTCCGGCCCACCGCACGCGCACGCCCCACTCGTTGAGCTGGTCGCGGCGGCGGTGCAGCACGTCGCGGTTGTAGCCCATGAGAAAGCGCACCTCCTCGGGTGAGCGCGCCCAGTTCTCGGTCGAGAACGCGTAGACCGACAGGTGCTTCACCCCGGCTTGGATAGCGCCGGCGACGACGTCGAGCAGCACCTCTTCGCCCGCCTTGTGCCCCTGGATGCGTGTCAGCCCCCGCCGGTTCGCCCACCGACCGTTGCCGTCCATGACGATGGCGACATGCTCCGGCACCTTCGCGAGCTTCGGCGGGTACAGGCCCGTCCAGTCCAGCGGACGGTACGCGACGGCATCTTTGTGGGTATACGGCTTCGGGGTCAACGGCTTCCTTCCCGATCGGAACCGGCGATATGCGCGAGCGAGCGGATGCCGCGCTCCAGGTGGAACTGCGTATAGGCCGAGACAAGGCCGGATGCTGCCGCTGTATCCGATGCGGAAGCCGCGTCCACAGCATCCCACTCGCCACGGATCAGCGAACGCAGGAGCGCCAACGTCGGCTCGGCCACGCGCGGGCTGCCCGCCGGCGCGCAGTTCACGCACACCAGCCCGCCCAGCTGCACGACGAAGTTCTGGTGCGGGCCCGGAGCACTGCACCGGGCGCAGTCTTCCAGCGATGGTGCCCACCCCGACAGCGCCATCACCCGCAGAAGGTAGGAGTCGAGGATGCTGCGCGCAGCATGCTCGCCGCGCGAAAGAGCCCGCAGTCCCCCGACGAGCAGCAGGTACTGCTCCGGCGTGGCCTCGGCGTCGTTCAGGCGATCGGCCGTCTCGACCATGGCGCTGGCCGAGGTGAACCGTTCGTAGTGTGCGGCGATCTCGCTGCCGTAGGCCCCGAGCGATTCCGCCTGCTGCACGATGTCGAGCGAACGCCCCTGGTAGAGCTGCACATCCGCCACCATGAACGGCTCCAGGCGCGAGCCGAACTTCGACGACGTACGCCGCACGCCCTTCGCGACCGCACGGATCTTGCCGTTGCGCCGCGAGAGCATGGTGACGATGCGATCCGCCTCACCGAGTTTGTGAGTGCGCAGGATCACCGCTTCATCTCGATAGGTGGGCACTGTTCGATTATCCTCCGTCCGGGTGAGAATGGAGCCGTGACCGAACCGCTCTTCATCATTCCGTTCTGGGCCGACCTGATCGGCGTCGGGCTCGGTGGCATCCAGGGTGCGATGTTCGCCTCCGGTTTCCAGGGCCAGCGAAGACTCGACCTGCTCGGGGTGATGATCATCGGCATCCTCATCGGAATGGGCGGGGGGCTGATCCGCGACCTCCTGCTCGGACAGCCACCGGCGACGCTGCATAGCAACTGGTATCTGGTCACCGCCGCCGGTGCCGCCCTCTTCGGAATGCTCTTGGCCGGCCTCTTGACCCGAGCGAGCGGGTTCATCGTGGGTCTCGATGCGGTCGTCATCGGCATGTTCGGTGCTTTTGGCACCAGCAAGGCGCTCGGGCTGGGTCTGCCCGTGGTGCCCGCGGTCTTCATCGGCGTGTGCGCCGCCGTCGGGGGAAGCATCCTGCGGGACGTCATCATGGGTCTGCCGGTGGCGATCATGCACGTCGGGTCGCTCTACGCCGTCGCCGCGGCACTCGGATGCACGGTGATCGTCTGCTTGCACGCCTTCGGCGTCGGGCTCGTGATCGGGAGTGTGATCGGCATCACCGTGACGGCGATCGTGCGGGTGCTCGCGGTGATCTTCGACCTGTCGCTGCCCGAACAGCGCCGCCTCTACCGCCGCAAGGTGGCGGCGGAGACGGCTGCGATCCCGATCGTGAAGCCCTGACGCCGCACGATCGGGATACAACCGGTCTTCAGACGGCCACCAGCTCGCTCTCGCGCGTGCGGATCGCGCGGTTGACGCCCGACACGATCGCCTTGAGGGATGCCGTGGAGATGTCACCGTCGATGCCGATGCCCCACAGCCGCTGATCGTCCACCTGCAGCTCGACGTAGGCGGCGGCCTGCGCATCGCCGCCGGAGCTGAGAGCATGCTCGACGTAGTCGTAGACCGTGATGTCGAAGCCCTGCCCGCGCAGCACTTCCACGAAAGCGGCGACCGGACCGTTGCCCTGCCCGGTCACGGCGTGCTCGCCCTCGCCGTCTCGGACGGTGACATCGAGCATGACCTCGCCGGACATGTCGCTGCGGATCTGCGTGGCGAGCAGTTCGAACCGGCCCCACTTGGCGTGGGTGTCCTCAGCGGGCAGATACTCGTCGTTGAAGATGGACCAGATCTGGTCGCTCGTGACCTCGCCGCCATCGGAGTCGGTCTTGGACTGCACGACGCCCGAGAACTCGATCTGGAGCTTGCGGGGCAGGTCGATCGCGTGGTCGGTCTTCAGCAGGTACGCCACTCCCCCCTTACCGGACTGCGAGTTCACGCGGATCACGGCCTCGTACGAGCGGCCGAGGTCCTTCGGGTCGATCGGCAGGTACGGCACGGCCCATTCGATCTCGTCGACGGTCTTGCCCTCATTCGCAGCGCGGGCCTCCATCGCCTCGAAGCCCTTCTTGATGGCATCCTGATGCGACCCGCTGAATGCGGTGAAGACGAGGTCGCCGGCCCACGGGCTGCGCTCGGGAACGGGCAGCTGGTTGCAGTACTCCACCGTGCGCTTGACCTGATCGATGTCGCTGAAATCGATCTGCGGGTCGATCCCCTGGGTGAACATGTTGATGCCCAGCGCGACCAGGTCGACGTTTCCGGTGCGCTCACCATTGCCGAACAGGCATCCCTCGATGCGGTCGGCACCGGCCATATAGCCGAGCTCGGCAGCGGCAACGGCGGTGCCCCGGTCGTTGTGCGGATGCAGCGACAGGATGATGTTCTCGCGGTGGTTCAGGTGGCGGGTCATCCACTCGATCGAATCGGCGTAGACGTTCGGAGAAGCCATCTCGACGGTGGCGGGCAGGTTGATGATGACCTTGCGGTCTTCGGTGGGCTCGAAGATCTCGATCACCTGGTTGCAGATGTCGACGGCGAACTCCAGCTCGGTGCCGGTGTACGACTCCGGGGAGTACTCGTAGAAGACCGCAGTGCCCGGCACCGTCTTCTCGTACTTCCGGCACAGCCGAGCACCCTCGAGAGCGATGTCGATGATGCCCTGCTTGTCGGTGCGGAACACGACCTCGCGCTGGACGATGCTGGTGGAGTTGTACAGGTGCACGATGGCCTGCTTGGCGCCGGCGATCGACTCGTAGGTCCGCTCGATCAGGTGCTCGCGCGCCTGTGTCAGCACCTGGATGGTGACGTCGTCGGGGATGAGGTCCTCTTCGATCAGCTGGCGCACGAAGTCGAAGTCGGTCTGGCTCGCCGAGGGGAATCCGACCTCGATCTCCTTGTAGCCCATGCTCACGAGCAGTTCGAACATGACGCGCTTGCGCTCAGGCGACATCGGGTCGATGAGGGCCTGGTTCCCATCGCGCAGGTCGACGGCGCACCAGCGGGGCGCTTCGGTGATGCGCTTGGTCGGCCAGGTGCGGTCGGGGAGGTCGACGGCGATCTGCTCGTGGAACGGCCGATACTTGTGGATCGGCATGGCGGACGGTCGCTGGGAATTATGCATGGTGGGCTTCTTCTCTTCGTCTACTGATCGGGTCAGAATGATCGGGCCAGCACAAGCGCCGCGACGAGGAAGGCCCTAGCTGGAGGACTCGTCGCGGCAGCTAAGAAGAAGCAGACCGCCGAATGGCATGGCCTCAGCGTACACCCGCCTGCGCGACGATCGCCAAATCACGGGATGAGCGCGATCTTGCCGCCCGGGTGCCCTTCCGCGAGGAAGCGCAGTGCCTCCGGTGCCTGGCCGAGCGGATAGGTGGTCGCCATCGGCACGACCAGCAGTCCCCGCGAGGCGAGATCGATGAGACCTGCCCGCGCCTCGTCGCGGAAACGCGTACTCTCCGGCTGTGAGCCGACGATCCACTGGACCTCCTCCGCCTGCGCCCGCGCGGCGGCGGCGGCGATCGTGACGATGCGCGACCGGTCGGCGACGAGTTCGAGCGAGACGTCGATGGCCTCGTCGGTGCCGACGGCATCCAGACCCGCGGCGATCGGATCATCGGTGAGCGCACGGATCCGCTCGGCGAGGCCGTCGCCGTACTCGACCGGTTCTCCGCCGAAGCGCCGGACCTCATCGAACCGGGCCCGGCTCGCGGTGCCGATCACGCGGATGCCGCGCAGGGCCGCCTGCTGCAGCACGCTGACGCCGACGGCACCAGATGCGCCGTGCAGCAGAATGGTCTCCCCCGATGCGGCTCCGGTCACCGCCAGCATCTGCGCCGCGGTCGTGCCGGCGAGCAGCAGATTCGACGCCTCGGGATGCGACAGCGCGTCGGGCTTGTGGAACGCCTTCTCGGCGGGGATGGTCACTTCCTCGGCGTACCCACCGCGGATGCGGAACGCGAGGATCTCGTCGCCGACCTCCACCGCACCCGAACCGATCTGGGTGTCGGGCCCGACGGCGGTGACGACGCCGGAGACCTCGTACCCGATCGGAACCGGCAGCTCCACGCCGTCACGCGGCGCGGCGACGTGCTTGGCATCGGCGGGGTTCACACCGGCGGCGTGCACGCGGACGGTGATCTCGCCGATGTCGGGTGCCGATGGTTCGTGATCGACGAACTCCCACGTGTCGGGGCTCCCCCACGATGTCGCGATCCAGTGCTTCGCCATGCTCCACTCCTTCGGTCGGTATCGTATTCGGTCGATCTGTTCACATCGGCCTGCGGATGCCAGCAGCGTACGCGTCGAGCACATCGAGGACACCGGTGTGCTGCCAGACGCGGTTTCGCGCCCATCCGGTGCGCTCGACGAGGACGCCGCGATCGGTGAGCGCGTCCAGGGCACGCGTCGTGGTGACGGCGTTCAGTCCGATCGTCGTCTGCAGATACTTGGCGTTCACGATCGGCTGGCCGATGAGCCGCGGAAGCACCTGCCAGGCAGCTGATTGGGGCCGGAGCCCCGTCAGCTTCTCGCGGGATTCCTCGAGCTGCGCGCTGAGAGCATCGACGAGGCGCCGTCCGGTGACAGCGGCGAAGCGCGCCGCAGCGGCGAAGCGGCGGACGATGGGTCCGGCATCGCCTGCTCGGTATGCGTTCAGCGCGGAGAAGTAGTTGTCCGTGTCGACCAGCAGTCCGGCTGAGATCGGCACTGTGGTGTGGGTGGCCAGCCCCTTGTTCCGCAGCAGGGCCTGCGCCAGCGCCCGACCGGTGCGACCATTGCCGTCGGCGAACGGATGGATCGTCTCGAACTGCGCATGAGCGACCGCGACCTGCAGGAGCGAGGTCATGTCCACACGCTGCATGAACTGCACGAGGTCATCGATCGCATCCCTCACTCGATTGTGGTGGGGCGCGATGTACTCGGCGCCGATAGGACCGGCGTCGTCGCCGCCGATCCATACCGCCTCCTCGCGGAATCGTCCGGCATCGCTCGATTGGAGTCGGTCTCCGCGCAGCAGCTCTCGGTGCATGGCGAGGATGGTGCTCACGTCGATGTGCTCTGAGAGTCGCAGCGCGGCCTCCATGGCGCGCACGTTCCCGATCACGCTCAGGGCATTCTTCTTATCGCCCTCATCGATCTCAGCGAGAGCCAGCTGCTTCGCCGTGGTCGTCAGCTGCTCGATCTGACTGCTCGATGCGCTTTCCGCACGAAGGAGGGTCGCCGACATCGGCCCGAGTGCCGGGCTTGCCGCACCGAGGTTGTGCAGTGCGTGGCGATCGAACTCGATGAGTGCGATCGATGCGTCCTCCAGATCTGCGGCATCTTCGTTGGCGACATGCGGGATCCATCCGCCGATCGACGTCGTCACGAACGACGCGTAGTCGCCCGTCTGCCGTTGCACCTGTGATTTTGAGTACATCTCGGGATGCTTCGGCGCCCAGTGCTGTGCCTCTGGAGCCTGCACCGGCACATCGATGGCGCCCGACGCCGCCTCCGGAAGTGCAGTCATGCCGAAATCGTATCAACACTTCTCGTCATAAGTGTTAGCACAATGGAAGACTCAGAACCCGAGCCTTCCGAGGTGCTTGGGGTCGCGCTGCCACTCCTTGGCCACTTTCACGTGCAGCCCGAGGAACACACGCGTACCCAGCAGTTCCTCGATCCCGACTCTGGCCCGCTTGCCGACGTCGGCGAGGCGCGCGCCCTTGCGCCCGATGATGATGGCCTTCTGGCTGTCGCGTTCGACGACGATCGAGGCATGCACGTCCGTGAGATCGCTGTCCTCGCGCGGTGCGATGTCGTCGACGATCACGGCGATCGAGTGCGGCAACTCATCACGCACACCGTCCAGGGCGGCCTCGCGGATCATCTCAGCGATGCGGTCCGAGGTCGACTCGTCCGTGACGACGCCTTCCGGATACAGCGCCGGCCCCTCCGGCATCAGGGCGAGAATCTCGTCCGTGAGCACATCGAGCTGCTCGCCGATCAGCGCGGACAGCGGGATGACGGCATCCCAGTCCTCACGCAGCGCATCGACCTCGACCAGGCGCTCGGTGATCTGGTCGCGCTGGGCGACGTCGGTCTTCGTCACGACCGCGATCTTCTTCGCACGCGGGTACCCGTCGAGCGACGCGGCGATACGCCGGTCGCCGGGGCCGATCTTCTCGGTCGCCGGCACGCAGAATCCGATGAGGTCGACGTCGCCGAGTACCTGCTCGACGAGGTCGTTGAGGCGCTCACCGAGCAGCGTGCGCGGCCGGTGGATGCCGGGGGTGTCGACGATCACGAGCTGCCCGTCGGGGCGGTTCAGGATGCCGCGGATCGCCCGCCTGGTCGTCTGCGGCTTCTCGCTGGTGATGGCGATCTTCTCGCCGACGAGCGCGTTCGTGAGCGTCGACTTGCCGACGTTGGGGCGTCCGACGAAGGTCGCGAATCCGCTGCGGAAGTGCTCAGTCATCCTCTGTCTCCTCTGTCATCGCGGCTCGCTCTACGAACACCGTGGCGATGCCGCGCCCTCGTCCGCGGGAAGCGCCGCCGGTGAGCACGAGACCATCGATCGTCGCCGTGACCCCCGGCTGCGGGATCTGATCGACGGCTTTGCCGAGCAGCCCGCCGATCGAATCGACGTCCTCGTCCTCGAGTTCAATGCCGAACAGGTCGCCGACGTCGTCCAGCGACAGCCGCGCGCTGACGCGGAAGCGCCCCCCGCCCATGTCGACGACTTCGGTGGAGGCGTGATCGTACTCGTCCGAGATGTCTCCGACGAGCTCTTCGATGAGGTCTTCCAAAGTCACCAGGCCGGAGATCCCGCCGTGCTCGTCGATGACGAGGCAGACATGCACGGCATCCTGCTTCATCTGCTGCAGAAGCGTCTCGGCACGCATCGATTCCGGCACGAACGTGGCCGGCCGTGCGATCGGCCGGATCGGCGCCTCCCGCCACGCGAGGTCATCGCGATAGGCGAACTGCACGAGGTCCTTCAGGTACAGCACTCCGACCACGTCATCGGCGTCGTCGTCGACGACGGGCACACGAGACACGCCCCGGTTCAGGAACAGCGACATGGCCTGCTCGGTCGTGGTCTCGGCATCCACCGTCACCATCTCAGTGCGCGGCACCATGACGGCGCGCACGAACTGATCGGTGAAGTCGAACACTGAATGGATGAGGTCGCGGTCGTCCTCTTCGATGAGGTCGTTGGATGCCGCCTCATCGACCATGCTGAGCAGCTGATCCTCACTCGTGAACGAGCTGCGGCCGGTGCCCGGTGTGACGCGATTGCCGAGGACGACGAGCCCCTGCGCGAGCGGCCCCAGAATGATCCGCACGCCGCGGACGATGGATGCTGTGCCGCGAATCATCCCCTCGGCATGCTGTCGGCCGACCGTGCGCGGGCTTGCTCCGACGAGTACGAAGGTGATGCCCGTCATCAGAACGGCGGCCGCGAGCATCGCCCACCAGATGTTCGAGAACAGGAGCGTGAACGCCACAGTGACGAGCACCGCAGCGGTCACTTCGACGAGCACACGGATGAACGAGACGGCGTTCACATGTGCGTCCATGTCGTCCGCTATGCGGTCGAGCGCCTCGGACCTGCTGCCGACGAGCGCCATGTCGGCGAGGTCTGCGCGGGACGTGACGCCGTAGGCGGCGTCGATGGCGGCCATGAGACCACCGAAGGCCACCAGCAGGACGGCCGCGGTAAGGAGAAGACTCTCGGTCATCGGCCGCGTTCAGCGTGCGCGAAGCCGCCGATGAGCTCCTTCTGCAGACCGAACATCTCACGCTCCTCTTCGGGCTCTGCGTGATCGAAGCCGAGTAGGTGCAGCAGCCCGTGCGTGGTCAGCAGGATCAGTTCGTCGATCAGCTCGTGCCTGGCAGCCTGAGCCTGCCCCTCGGCGACCTGCGGGCAGAGCACGATGTCGCCCAGCAGCCCTGGCGGGGTCGGGCGGTCCTCGGTCCCCGGGCGCAGCTCGTCCATCGGGAAGCTGAGCACGTCCGTCGGACCGGGCTCATCCATCCACTGCACATGGAGGGCCTCCATGGCGGCTTCATCGACGAGAACGATCGCGACCTCGGCATCCGGGCTGACGTGCAGCTGGGCGAGGTTGAAGTCGGTGAGCCGCTGCAGCACCGTCTCGTCGACATCGATGGCCGACTCATTGTTGATCTCGATCATGAAGAGTGTCCTCGCTTCGGCATCCGATCCTTCGGTCCCGGGCGCATTCCGGTGCGCCGTTCGGCCCGGTTCGCGAACTCGTGAGCCTGTTCACGCTCATGACGCGCCGCCGTGCGCTGCTCGTCGTACTCGCTGTACGCGTCGACGATGCGGCCCACCAGCGAGTGGCGCACGACATCTTCACTGGTCAGGCGCGTGAAGTGGATGTCGTCGATGTCATTGAGCACGCGGGTGACGAGCCGCAGACCGGATGCGCCCTGCGGTAGGTCGACCTGCGTGATGTCGCCGGTGACCACCATCTTGGTGTCGAAGCCGAGACGGGTGAGGAACATCTTCATCTGCTCGGGCGTCGTGTTCTGCGCCTCGTCAAGGACCACGAACGAATTGTTCAGGGTGCGTCCGCGCATGTACGCAAGAGGGGCGACCTCGATCGTGCCCGTCGCCATCAGCCGAGGGACGACCTCGGGGTCCATCATCTCGTTGAGCGCGTCGTACAGCGGCCGCAGGTACGGGTCGATCTTGTCGGTGAGCGTGCCGGGCAGGAACCCCAGTCGCTCCCCCGCCTCGACGGCCGGACGGGTGAGGATGATGCGCTCGACCTCTTTGCGCTGCAGAGCCTGGACGGCCTTTGCCATCGCGAGATACGTCTTCCCGGTTCCGGCCGGGCCGATGCCGAACACGATCGTGTTCTCCTCCATCGCGTCGACGTACTCCTTCTGACCCGGAGTCTTCGGGCGGATGACGCGGCCGCGCGTGGACAGGATCGCCTCGCCGAGAACCTCACTCGGTCGCGGGCCGCCCTCATGGCGCAGCATCCGCGCCGAGGTCGCGACGTCGGCGGGCGCGAGATCCGCACCCTCGCGGGTGATGGTGATCAGCTCCTCCACCAGCGCCTTCGCGTCGGCGACGAGAGACGGCTCACCGGTCAGCGTGACCTCATTGCCACGGACGAGGACCTCGACGCCGGGATGCTGCTTCTCAAGCATGCGGAGCAGGCGGTCCTGCGGACCGAGCAGCTGCACCATAGCGACGCCGTCTGCATGGATGCGCTCCGTCACGGACGGGGTGTTCGTATCGTCAGAAACCAACGAGCTTGCTCTCCTCAATATTGCCGAGCACGTGGGCGTGCACGTGGAAAACGGTCTGGCCCGCACTGGGGCCGGTGTTGAAGATCAGACGGTACTCGCCGTCCGCGTGCTCATCGGCGAGCTGCTTGGCGACGGCGACCATCTCGGCGAGCAGTGCCGGGTCACCCGCAGCCAACTCGGTGACATCGCGATACTGCTCCGTCTTCGGAATGACGAGCAGGTGCAACGGGGCCTGCGGATTGATGTCACGGATCGCGAAAACCTTGTCGGTATCGACCACGATCTCGCCGGGAATGTCGCCACGGAGAATGCGCGTGAAGATCGAAGGCTCGCTCATACCCCCATTCTATGCGGCGCCCGGTTCCGTTGCCCCATCCCAGTCGTTGAGCGTCCCGGTCGCGGGCAACCGCGGGTCGTTGAGCGAGCGCAGCGAGACGAAACGGGCTGAGCGAGCGGAGCGAGTCGAAGCCTCAGCGCGGCGGAATGTCTCCGCCTCTCTTCGCCTTTCGCTGCCGCGACTGTCATCCGACGACGGCTTCGAGCCCGCCTTCCGCGAACGCGACCCGTTTGTCGTGGCTCCACCCCTGGAGTCGTTTCTCCCACGCGAAAGCGTCGTCGATGCGGTCGAACTCTCCGCACCAGAACAGTTCGACGGGCAACCGGCGCTTCGTGTATTCGGCACCCATGCCGGCTCGGTGCGCCGCCAGCCGTTCGTCGAGGTTGATCGTGCTGCCGACGTACAGCGTGCCGTCGCTGCAGCGGAGCATGTACGCGTGAGCCATGGCTGCACGGTACTCCGTGCCTGGGATGAGGCGTACGGGGCTGTGGAGAACGGGGGCGACGCTGAGGCTTCGACTCCCTCCGGTCGCTCAGCCCGTTTCGTCTCCGGCGCTCCGCGCCTCCGCTCAACGACCCGCACTGGGGACGTCCCGCCGCCCTGAGAAGTCGGGTTCTGCTGGGCGTTGAGCGAGCGCAGCGAGACGAAAC
>JBQDFB010000003.1:0-77379 GCA_052085045.1 Microbacteriaceae bacterium
CGCATCGCGAGCCGCACCGGTCATTGAGGCGGTCTGGTCGCGCGAGCCGCCGCCACCAAGCCACACCAATACATGCCAGTAGGTATATACTTTCGGGTATGAATCATGACGAGATCATTTCCTCGATCGTGATGTCCGCACACGCACTGGGCCGCATCGCCGCCCAGGATGCCGAGAACGATGCCCCCGCCGCGCAGTGGCGAGCGCTGACGCTTCTCGAGCGCGAGTCCGGGCAGCGGGTCGGTGCCCTCGCGCGGGCATCGCGCACGACGCAACCGGGAATGACACGGCTACTGGGAGACCTTGCACGCGCAGGCCTCGTTACCCGCTCCCCCGATCCTTCGGACTCGCGGGCGACGGTCGTGGATATCACGGAGGCCGGGCGTACGGCCCTGACGCAGTGGCGCGAAACGTTCCGCACCGCGCTGGCCCCGCGCTTCGCCGATCTGGGTGCAGCCGATTGGGAAGCACTCCATCACACCGCCGAGATCCTCGCGGCACACAGCATCGAACCGAAACAGGAAGCAGGAGGACGCGAATGAACAGCACCGCGACGACGGGATCGATCTGGCGACAGCCGGCACAGGTCTGGGCGGTCGCATTCGCCAGTGTGGTGGCGTTCATGGGCATCGGGCTCGTCGATCCGATCCTGCCCGCGATCGCCGAATCGCTTCAGGCGAGCCCCACCGAGACCGAGCTGCTGTTCACCAGCTACCTGCTCGTGACGGGGCTGGCGATGCTCATCACCAGCTGGATCTCGAGCCGGATCGGCGCCAAGGCGACCCTGATGATCGGGCTCTCCCTCATCATCCTGTTCTCCCTCGCATCGGCTCTGAGCGGCAGCGTCGACGCGATCATCGGATTCCGCGCCGGATGGGGACTGGGCAACGCACTGTTCATCTCGACGGCGCTCGCGACGATCGTCGGCTCGGCCTCCGGCGGCAGCGGTGCGGCCATCGTGCTGTACGAAGCCGCGCTCGGACTCGGCATCGCGATTGGACCGCTGCTGGGCGGTCTGCTCGGCGAGGTCAGCTGGCGTGGACCGTTCTTCGGCGTCGTCGCGCTGATGGCCATCGCGTTCATCGCGGTGCTCACCCTGCTGCGCGGACCATTTGAAAAGCGCCAGCCGGTTCCGTTCTCGGCGCCGTTCAAGGCTCTCGGTCGCCCCGCGCTCGCCGTCCTCGCCGTCGCAGCGTTGTTCTACAACATCGGGTTCTTCGTGCTGCTCGCCTTCTCACCCTTCCCACTCGGGTTCGGGGCGATGGGCATCGGGCTGACATTCTTCGGCTGGGGAGTCGCGCTCGCGATCACCAGCATCTGGGTGGCACCGTGGATGATGCGGCGCATGACGCGCACCGCGATCATCCTCACGATCCTGCCCCTGCTCGCCGTCGACCTCGTCGCGGCCGGACTGGTCGCCGAGACGGCGCCGTCACTGGTCGTCTGCATCATCATCGGCGGCCTGCTGCTCGGCGTCATGAACACGGTCCTCACCGAGGCCGTGATGGAGGCGACCGACCTGCCGCGTTCGGTGGCGTCATCGGCGTACTCGGCTGTGCGTTTCATCGGTGGGGCGATGGCTCCCCCGATCGCCGCACTGCTGTGGCACGCGTTCAACTCGACCGTGCCGTACCTGTTCGCCGCGGCGTCGGTGCTGGTGGCGACGCTGACGGTGTTCCTCGGCCGAAAGATTCTCGCGCACATCGACGACGAGCCCGCAGATGCCGTCGTCGAGGACGCAGAGGCGATCACGGTCGGTGACGCCTCGTGAAACGAGGCATTGGATAGCGTGGACGCATGAGCGAGACCACCCCACTCCCCGAACGCAGTCGCATCGTCGAGCAGCACCTGGAAGCCGCCGGCGTCACCCCGGAGATCCGCGTGCTGCCCGACTCGGCGCGCACGGCAGTCGAAGCCGCAGCCGCCATCGGGTGCGAAGTGGCCGCCATCGCCAACAGCCTCGTATTTCTGGCCGACGGCGAGCCGGTGCTGGTGATGACCAGCGGTGGTCACCGGGCCGACTTCGCCGTCGTCGCGGCCAGTGTCGGCGCCGACCGGGTGGAGATGGCCCCAGCATCCGTCGTCCGCAGCGCGACCGGACAGGCAATCGGTGGCGTAGCGCCGGTCGGCCATCCCGAGCCGCTGCGCACGTACATCGACGAAGCGCTCCGTGACATCGACGAGATCTGGGCCGCGGCGGGCCATCCGCACACGGTGATGCCGCTGACTTTCGACACCCTGCAGCAGATCACGGACGGTCGGATCATCGCCGTCGTCTGAGGCCTCCGCGATTTCGCATGCGTCCGGGGAACTGGTAATGTAATTCCTCGGCCGGGAGTGATCTCAGCCATGCGCCTCTAGCTCAATGGCAGAGCAATTGACTCTTAATCAATGGGTTCCGGGTTCGAGTCCCGGGGGGCGCACGGATAAGCCTCGGAGCACTCTCGCCAGTGATCCGGGGCTTTTCTGCTTCCCGGCAACGGTCATGTATTTCCCCGGTGCCCAGTATCCTGAGAATGTGACCGTATCCCCCGTTGCCACCGGAATCGCTTCCGATCTCGAACTGGCCCTCACGCTGGCTGACGCCGCCGACTCCGAGTCGCTCCCGCGCTTCGACGCCAGTGACCTCGAGATCTCGACCAAGGATGATCGGTCGCACGTCACAGACGCCGACCTCGCCACGGAGCGCGCTCTCCGAGCCATCCTGGCCGAGGAGCGGCCATCGGACGGGATCTTCGGCGAAGAGTTCGGCGTCGAGGGCGACGCTCAGCGGCAGTGGATCATCGACCCGATCGACGGCACCGCGAACTTCATGCGCGGCATCCCGCTGTGGGGCACGATGATCGCCCTCGCGGTCGACGGCGTCCCCGTCGTCGGCGTCGTCAGCATGCCCGCCCTCGGGCGGCGCTGGTGGGGATCCACAGGGGCCGGCGCTTGGACGGCGACGCACACCGGATCCCGGCGCCTCGAGACCTCGCCGGTCGCATCGCTCGACGACGCCGCGGTCAGTTTCCAGAGCATCACCCAGTGGGCGGATGCCGGTCAGCTGCCTGCCCTGCTGCGCGTCGCCGATCGAGTGTGGCGCGACCGTGCATACGGCGATGTGTACGCGTACATGATGCTCGCCGAGGGACGGCTCGAGATGGTCGCCGAGTTCGGCGTCAAGGAGTACGACGTCGCCGCCGCCGTGCCGATCGTGCGCGAAGCCGGCGGTGTATTCACCTCCTTCGACGGAACCGACAGCATCTCTGAGCGCTCAGTACTCGCAACCAATGGGCATCTGCACGACGCGTTCCTCGCACTCACCCACGACAACGACTGATCCGGAAGGCCCCGATGAACAGCCGTCTCCCCGCTTTCGCGCTCACGTCGGCAGCGCTCCTCATTGCGCTCACCGGCTGTGCGGCCGAGACCGACGCCGCCCCGACCGCGGCGCCCTCCCCGACGGAATCCGCATCAGAGCCGTCGCCGGAACCGGCACCGGTCGAGACCGGTGCCGCTGACGAGGAGCCGGCCGCGGAGCCGACCTGCGAGACCATCATCGGTCCGAACACCATCGCGATCTTCGAAGAGCACGACTGGACCCATGAAGAGCAGGAGTTCCGGATCGGCGCCGACGTCGTCGACGGCGGGATCCATTGCGTCTGGGGCGACTATACGGTCGCTTCCGACCATGTGCAGCTCTTCGGTTGGGCTCCGATCAGTCACGCCGAGTCCACATCCGCACAGCAGAAGCTCCTGTCCGACGGCTGGCTACGGGTCGATGAGGAAGGGCACACGTTCATCACCGAAGATCCCGCATTCGCGATCGCGGTAGACGAATCGGGTTACGGCATGACCTATGAATTCGGCGACGGCTGGGTCACCCTCGCCGACACCAAGCAGAGTCTGGTGCTCATCAAGCAGCCCTGATCAGGGTCAATCCACAGTGACAGCGGCTTTGTGGAGCTGGGGGGAATCGAACCCCCGTCCAACGCTGAGTATCCACGGCTTCTCCGGGCGCAGTCTGTGCAGACGTTCTGCTCGGCTCCGACCTTTGTCACAGACACCTAAGTCGACGAGCCCAGCCTGGGAAGAGTCCCGTGTGACGTCCAGACGCCGTCACACAGCAAGATTCCTAGATGACGCCAGGGTCCGTATCGGAATCACATACGGTCTGACGGACTATCGGGCTCGCTTATGCAGCGAGGGCGAAGTCGTTGCGCTTTGTTTCGGCAACTATTGTTTTGCAGGGAGCGTTCACGAGATAACCCTGCATCCTCGGCCCGCTTCACGTGAATTCACAAGCACTGTCGAAACCGATCAGCCCCGTGTGTCTTCTCTCGAAGGAACCGCTGTCACTCTGTGGATTTGTCACGCCGAATGCCGAAGCACCCGAGCATCACAGATTACAACGTATCCGAAGCCCGCGCCATTCCTGGCGTAGAGTCGCAGCCATGAGCGATGTCACCATCACCGTACGCGGCGAGAACGAAGCGCGCATCGCGCCCGAGCGCGCCACGATCCACATCACCGTACGGGCCGAAGGCCCCGAGCGCTCAGCCGTGGTCGACCGTGCGATGCGCCTCGCTGAGCCGGTGCGCACGAGCATCACCGAAAGACAGGATGCCGGCACGGTCTTCGAATGGAACAGCAAGCGCCTTTCCGTCCGCGCCGAGCGGCCGTGGAACAGCGACGGCAAGCAGCTCGCTCCCGTTTATCGCGCCAGCATCGAGGTCAGTGCGACCTTCGTCGAGGCATCCGAGCTGTCGATCTGGGTCTCTGAGATCTCGGCGTGGGACGGCGTCGAGGTCGGCTGGGTGAACTGGCACCTGACGCCGCAGACCCGGGCAGATACCGAGCGCGAGGTCGCTTCCTCGGCAGTCGAGGTCGCCGTTCAGCGCGCCCAGGCCTATGCCGCGGCACTCGGCCTGGGCACCGTGACACCGCTGGAGATCGCCGACACCGGACTCATCTCGCACGACGCGGCACCCGCTCCGCAGATGATGCGGGCGCGCGGGTTCGCGTTCGCGGCCGCCGATACCGCGCCAGCCATGGAATACGAACCCGAGGACATCGTCGTCTCCGCGACCGTCGAGGCGCGTTTCACCGCACACTGAGCGGACGCGGCATCCGGCCGGACACCACTCTCGCGAGGTGCGGCGCGATCAGTGCGCGAACGGCGCCAGATCCACCGCAAGGCGCTCCGACACATGCGCGTGGATCTCGGTGCCCTGCTCGCCGTGCTCGGCCGAGTTGAGGATGCCGGTCTCATGCACCGCCGCGATCAGGTCTCCCCGGTCATACGGCACGAGCGCGCGGACCTCGACCGCGGGCATCGGCAGCGCCTCGTCGATCGCCGCACGCAGACCGTCGATGCCCTCGCCGGACCGCGACGACACGAAGTGCGCCTTCGGCTCGAGCCCCTGCAGCACCAGACGGTCGTCATCGGCGATGAGGTCGGCCTTGTTGAACACCACGATCTCGGGCAGCTCCCGCGCGCCGACGTCTCCCATCACGTCGCGCACGGTCTGCAGCTGCCCTGATGGATCGGGGTGCGATCCGTCGACCACGTGCAGCACGATGTCGGCATCGGCGACCTCTTCGAGCGTCGATCGGAACGCCTCGACGAGCTGATGCGGAAGGTTCCGCACGAATCCGACGGTGTCGGTGAACGTGTACACACGGCCATCGTCGGTCGCAGAGCGGCGCACGGTGGCATCCAGCGTCGCGAACAGCGCGTTCTCGACGAGCACACCGGCACTCGTGAGGGCGTTGAGCAGACTGGACTTTCCGGCGTTCGTGTACCCGGCGATCGCGACCGACGGAATGGTGTTGCGCTTGCGCTCTGCGCGCTTCGCGTCACGAGCCGGTGCGAAGTCGCGGATCTGGCGACGCAGCTGCGCCATCCGGGTGCGGATGCGACGCCGATCCAGTTCGATCTTCGTCTCACCGGGACCGCGCGAGCCCATACCGGCACCACCGGCACCGACCTGACCACCCGCCTGGCGGCTCATCGAGTCACCCCAGCCGCGCAGACGCGGCAGCAGGTACTCGAGCTGTGCGAGCTCGACCTGCGCCTTGCCCTCACGACTCTTGGCGTGCTGGCTGAAGATGTCGAGGATGACGGTCGTCCGGTCGATCACCTTGACCTTGACCACGTCCTCGAGTGCGCGGCGCTGGCTGGGTGCGAGTTCGGCGTCGGCGATCACGGTGTCGGCTCCGGTCGCGGCGACGAGGTCCTTCAGCTCCTGCGCCTTGCCACGGCCGAGGTAGGTCGCCGGATCAGGATGCGGGCGCCGCTGCAGCACGCCGTCGAGCACGACGGCTCCGGCCGTCTCGGCGAGGGCGGCGAGTTCACGCAGCGAGTTCTCGGCATCGGTCTGCGCACCCTGGGGGTAGACGCCGGCCAGGACGACGTTCTCCAGTCGCAACTTGCGGTACTCGACCTCGGTGACGTCATCGAGCTCGGTGGAGAGCCCGGCGACGCGCCGCAGGGCGTGACGGTCCTCACGATCCCATTGGTCCCCGTCCCGATCGCCGAAATCGGCGGCGTCCGTGGGTTGCAGTGCCTGTGCTGCACCGAACACCCGCGCCTCGGTGCGCTTCTCTGCGCTGGCCAGCACGCGGTCGAGGGTCTCGTCGCTCTGGGTGTCTTCTGTCGTCTTCGTCATCCTCTGCCTTCTGTATCGGGCGTATTAACCTTAACCCGCCCGTCCGGTACGCTCACCGTATGGGGTCCGACCACTACTTCTCTGCGGCTCCGGCGAGTGCGGAGAACTTGCGGACCATCCGCGTCACCCTCGCCGGTCGTGAGCTCGAGGTCACCACCGCCGCCGGTGTGTTCAGCCCGGATCGGATGGATGCCGGAACCGGAGTCCTGCTCGCTGGCATGCCTCCCCTGCCGCCCGGCGGTCACTTCCTCGACCTCGGCAGCGGATGGGGACCCATCAGCCTCACCATGGCGCTGGCCTCACCGCACGCCACCGTGTGGGCGGTGGATGTGAACGAGCGGGCGCTCGATCTCGTGCGGCGCAACGCCGAGGCTCACGGCCTCACCAATATCAACGCCGTGCAGCCGGATGATGTTCCCAATGAGATCGTGTTCCGCACGATCCGCTCGAACCCGCCGATCCGCGTGGGCAAGAACGTGCTGCACGACATGCTCGAACGATGGATCCCGCGGCTCGATGAGCGCAGCGACGCCTGGCTGGTCGTCCAGCGCAATCTGGGCGCCGATTCACTGCAGCGGTGGATGGCGGCAACCTTCACCACCGGGTACAGCGTTTTCCGCAGCTCGACGGGCAAGGGCTACCGAGTGCTCCGCGTACGACGGCACGGCACCCCGCCGACCGAGCCGATCGACGTCGCCTGAGCGCGAGCCGTGATCAGACCCGGGCTCCGCTGCGCAGGCTGAAGCCCGCGCCGCGGTGCTCGGCGGGCAGTCGGTCGCCGCGACCGTGCAGCTTCTGCCGGAGCGTGCCGGGGGTGTACTCGGTCTGGTACACACCGCGACGCTGCAGCTCGGGCACGATGAACTCCACGACATCCTCGAAGGTGCCCGGTGTGATCGCGTAGGCGAGGTTGAATCCGTCGACATCGGTCTCTTCGACCCAATCCTGCAGGAAATCGGCGACCTCTTCGGCCGAGCCGACGACACGGGGTCCGAGGCCGCCGATATTGCCGAGTCGGGCGATGTCTCGCACTTTCCACTCTCTGCCGTCGTCGTCGGCCTGCTGGAAGTTCGCGACCGTCGACTGGATGGCGTTGCTCTTGACGTTGCCGAGCGGCTCGTCGAGGTCGAACTGTGACAGGTCGATGCCCATCCAGCCCGACATGAACACGAGGGCTCCCTCGTCGCTGGCGTACTGCAGGTAGTCCTCGTACTTGGCCTGCGCCTTCTCGCTCGTCTCGTCGGTGATGATCGTCAGCAGCGTGTAGATCTTCGCGGAATAGCGGTCGCGCCCAGCGGCTTCGAGAGCGTCGCGGATGCGCTTCACGGTGCCCGCGAGCACGGTCTTCGTGGGCGCGGCGACGAAGATCGCTTCGGCGTTGCCTGCCGCGAACGCGACCCCGCGCGGCGAGGCGCCGGCCTGATAGATCACCGGTGTCCGCTGCGGCGAGGGCTCGGAGATGTGGATGCCGGGAACGGTGAAGTGCTCGCCGTAGTGCCCGATCTCGTGCACCTTCGCAGGGTCGGTGAACACGCCGGCCCCGCGGTCTCGGATGACCGCGTCATCCTCCCAGGAGCCCTCCCACAGCTTGTAGGTGACTTCGAGGTACTCGTCGGCGACGTCGTAGCGCTGGTCGTGCTCGAGCTGGTCATCGTGCCCCATGTTGCGCGCCGCCGAAGGCAGGTAGCCGGTGACGACATTCCAGCCGACCCGGCCGTTCGTGAGGTGGTCCAGGGTCGTCATGCGCCGGGCGAACGGGTAGGGATGCTCGTACGCGGTGCCCGCGGTCACCCCGAACCCGAGGTGCTCGGTGACAGCCGCCATGGCGCTGACGAGAAGTATCGGGTCGTTCACAGGAACCTGCGCACCGTGCCGGATGGCGGCTTCATTCGAGTCGCCGTACACGTCGTAGGTTCCGAGCACATCCGCGATGAACAGCCCATCGAAGTGCCCGCGTTCGAGCAGCTGGGCGAGCTCAGTCCAGTACCCCAGCTGCGTGTAGCGCGCGGACTGATCGAGCGGATGCCGCCACATTCCCGAGGACTGGTGGGCGACGCAGTTCATGTCGAAGGCGTTGAAGCGGATCTGCTTGCTCATGCGCACCATCGTGAACCATCACGAGGCCCGATGCCGCATCGCGCGTCACGCGACGACGCATTCGCGCATCACGTGCTGCCGCGTCGCTGTTCAGATGAGGTCGACGGTGCCGCTGTACACGAGCTGCGCGGGCCCGGAGAGCGCGACGTGTTCGCCGTCTTCGGCGGGGAACATGCGCACGCCGAGCGTTCCGCCGGGAACCTCGACGCGCCAGTTGTCCGGTGCGCGGTCGCCGGCCCAGTACCGCACGGCGAGCGCGGTGGCTGCGACGCCGGTGCCGCAGCTCAAGGTTTCGCCCACACCGCGTTCGAACACGCGCATCGCCACGTGCCCGATGCCATCGCGCACGAGCGGCTCACCGGGGACGACGAACTCAACGTTCGCCCCGCCCTCGGGGACGGGTTCCAGCTCGGGAATGTACTCCAGCTCGAGGCTCGCAAGCTCGTCGTCGGATGCCAGGGCGACGACGACATGTGGATTGCCGACATCGATCCCGAGACCGGGACGGGCCACGTCCAGACCCCGCGCCTTGGCCAGCGGGTCGTGGCCGGAGAGCCGCCAGCGACCGAGGTCGACCTGGTAGCCGTTGGCGCTGCTGGTGACATCACGCACGCCAGCGCGAGTGCCGATCGGCAGCGTGGAGCCGGCTTCGATCGTCGCGAGGCCGGCACGGACGAGGTAGTGCGCGAACACCCGTACCCCGTTTCCGCACATCTCGGCGATCGACCCGTCGGCATTGCGGTAGTCCATGAACCACTCGGCGGCCGGCTCCTCCGCGAGGCTCGCTGCCCCCTCGGGGAGCGCACGCGAGCGCACCACTCTGAGCACGCCGTCGGCGCCGATGCCGAAGTGGCGGTCGCAGAGTGCCGCCACCTGCTCTGCAGTGAGGTCGAGCTCGCCGTCGGGGTCCGCGATGATCACGAAGTCGTTGCCGGTGCCGTGCCCCTTGGTGAATGCGACCATGTGTCCAGTCTAGAGAGCACTGGCTGCCGAGAGAACGATCGTCATTCCGCCAGGATGACGCGGGGGTCCGCCATCGGCGAGAGCCATTCGATGCCGGGGTACCGCTTGAACCACGACACCTGGCGTCTCGCGTAACGGCGGGTCAGCGCCTGCGTCTCGGCGATGGCTTCCGCCTCGGTCTTCTCCCCCGCCAGCTGCGCCAGCGCCTGGGCGTAACCGATCGCACGCGGCGCGGTCGTACCCCGCTCGATCCCCTGGTCACGCAGCCGGGCCGACTCCTCGAGCATGCCCTGCGCCCACATCCGATCGACGCGGCGGTCGAGGCGCTCGACGAGCTCGGGACGATCGACGTGCACGCCGAGGATGCGGGTGGGCGCGTGCCACAGCTGCGGTTTCTCGGGAAGGGCCGCGCCGTGCGTCTGCGCGCCCTGTTCGAGCACTTCGAGCGCCCGGACGACGCGTCGACCGTTCTTCGGATCCACACGAGCGGCTGTGTCGGCATCCCTCTCGCGCAGCCGGGCGAACAGGGCGGCCGCTCCGAGAGTTTCGAGCTCGTGCTCCAGACGTTCGCGCACCGCCTGGTCACGCGGCGGGAAACGGAAGTCGAAGAGCACGCTCGACGCGTACAGCCCCGACCCTCCGACGAGGATCGCGTCGCCGCCTCTGCTGTGGATGTCTTCGATTGCAGCGCGAGCGAGCGGCTGGTACCAGGCGACGGCGGCATCATCGGTGACGTCGCGGAGGTCGAGCAGGTGGTGCGGGATGCCGCGCCGCTCGCTGACGGGCAGCTTGGCGGTGCCGATGTCCATGCCCCGGTACAGCTGCATGGCATCGGCGTTCACGATCTCGGCCGGGTTGCCGCGTTCGCGCAGCGCCTCGGCGAGCTTCAGCGCAAGGTCGCTCTTACCGGTGCCGGTGGCGCCGACGATCGCCCAGAGGCGCCGGTCAGACACGCCGGTCAGACACCGACGCGGAGCGTGGGGAGCCCCAGCGAGACGGCACGCGGTGCACCGGCCTCACCGGCAGGTGCCGGCACGGCGCACGACTCGGCCTGCGCACGGTCCCAGGCGTCGCCGCCACGGGTGCGGCGGATGCGCAGCGGTGCACCGGTCGGGTCGTCGGCCAGAAGGTGGAACGGCGCGCCGTGGGTGATCGTCACGGTCACGACGTCGCCGGGACGCGGCAGGTCGGACCCCTCGGTCACCTCGAAGTGGACGAGACGGTTGTCCTCGGCGCGACCGGTGAGACGGTGCGTCTCGGCATCTTTCTTGCCCTCGCCGACGGAGACGAGCACCTCGACCTCGCGGCCGACCTGCTTCTGGTTCTCTTCGAGCGAGATGCGCTCCTGGAGAGCGATCAGACGGTTGTAACGCTCCTGTACGACCGCCTTCGGGACCTGGTCCTCCATGGTCGCCGCCGGCGTGCCCTCGCGGATCGAGTACTGGAATGTGAACGCGCTGGCGAAGCGCGCCTGCTCGACCACGCGCATGGTGTCTTCGAAGTCTTCTTCGGTCTCGCCGGGGAATCCGACGATGATGTCGGTGGTGATCGCTGCGAACGGCATGCGCTCGCGCACGCGGTCGAGGATGCCGAGGAACTTCGAGCTGCGATAGGAGCGGCGCATCGCCTTGAGGATGCGGTCGCTGCCGGACTGCAGCGGCATGTGCAGCTGCGGCATGACCGACGGGGTCTCTGCCATCGCGTCGATGACGTCATCGGTGAACGCGGCCGGGTGCGGGCTGGTGAAACGGACCCGCTCGAGGCCTTCGATCTGCCCGGCGGCACGCAGGAGCTTGCTGAAGGCCTGGCGGTCGCCGAACTCGACGCCGTAAGAGTTCACGTTCTGGCCGAGCAGGGTCACCTCGATCGCGCCGTCGTCGACGAGCAGCCGGATCTCGTTGAGGATGTCGCCGGGGCGACGGTCCTTCTCCTTGCCGCGCAGGCTCGGAACGATGCAGAACGTGCACGTGTTGTTGCAGCCGACCGAGATCGACACCCACCCGCTGTGCGCGGAATCGCGTTTGGTCGGAAGGGTCGAGGGGAACACCTCGAGGGATTCGAGGATCTCGAGTTCGGCATCGCCGTTGTGCTTCGCGCGCTCGAGGAGGCCGGGCAGGGACCCCATGTTGTGCGTTCCGAAGACCACGTCGACCCACGGCGCCTTGTCGAGCACGGCGTCCTTGTCCATCTGAGCGAGGCAGCCGCCGACCGCGATCTGCATGCCCTCCTTGCGACGCTTCACCGAGGCGAGGTGCCCGAGCGTGCCGTAGAGCTTGCCTGCGGCGTTGTCGCGAACGGCGCAGGTGTTGATGATGACGACATCGGCTTCGGCGCCGGCATCCGCGCGAAGGTATCCGGCGCTCTCCAGTGAGCCGGAGAGGCGCTCGGAGTCGTGCACATTCATCTGGCACCCGAAAGTGCGCACCTCGTACGTCCGCTGGTGGCCGTCGGCGGCGACGGCTGCGGAGGACGCCGAGATGATCGTCGGTTCGCTGCGGGGAATAGTCATGGTGATCCCATTCTACGAGCGGATTCTGCTCTCAGTCCGAGTCGACGAACCGCACCCCGGCCCCCGGACCACCCGAAGATGCTTCCGTGAGCGCGGTGCGCGCCGCATTCGCCGCGACCGAACCGCCGTATCCGCGACGCGCGAGCTGGCCCATCAGGCGGCGCAGCGCCGTCTCGAAATCGAGGCGCGACAGGGAACGGGCCTTGGTCCGCGCGAACTCCAGGGCCCGTTCTGCGTCGTCATCGGGGAGGTCTCCGAGGGCGGTGTCGATCACATCCCGCGAGATGCCGCGCTGGGCGAGAGACCGAGAGAGCGCCACGCGCCCCTGTCCCTTTCGCTCCACACCGGAGAGCACCAGGTGCTCTGCCAGCAGGGCGTCATCGAGATAGCCGCGTTCGCAGAACCTGTCGATCACGTCCTCGATGTCGGCCGAAGCGAGCTCCTGACGGCGGAGAACCTGCCGCGCCTCGGAGACCGAGAGCGACCGAGCCCGGAGCT
Organism: Microbacteriaceae bacterium; assembly: GCA_052085045.1. Classification (GTDB taxonomy): domain Bacteria; phylum Actinomycetota; class Actinomycetes; order Actinomycetales; family Microbacteriaceae; genus Microbacterium. The sequence continues at coordinate 12,721 of JBQDFB010000003.1, forward strand.
TGCGCACCAGAGCCTCTTCTGCCCGCTGGGCGCCGTCATCCGGTTCGACCACCGGATGCTCGTGCTCGTGCTCGCGGACGACCCGATCGCCGAAGAGCGGGGTGACGGGGGCAAGGTGATCCTCGCCCCCGTCACCGTGCATCTGCGACATCAGGCGGGGCGGCGCTGGGCCAGCTCGTCGGACTCAGCGGGAGCGGCAACAGCCTCGGGTGCCGCAGCTTCGCCGATACCGAGCTTCTGCTTGATCTGCGTCTCGATCGTCAGTGCGATGTCGGGGTTGTTGACGAGGAAGTTGCGAGCGTTCTCCTTGCCCTGCCCCAGCTGGTCGCCGTCGTATGTGTACCACGAGCCCGACTTCTTGACGATGCTGTGTTCGACGCCGAAGTCGATCAGGCTGCCCTCGCGAGAGATGCCGACGCCGTAGAGGATGTCGAACTCGGCCTGCTTGAACGGTGGGGCCATCTTGTTCTTGACGACCTTGACGCGGGTGCGGTTTCCGACCGCATCCGTACCGTCCTTGAGCGTTTCGATGCGTCGGATGTCCATGCGCACCGACGCGTAGAACTTCAGCGCCTTTCCACCGGCTGTGGTCTCGGGAGAACCGAAGAACACACCGATCTTCTCGCGGAGCTGGTTGATGAAGATCATCGTCGTGCCGGTCTGGTTGAGTCCACCGGTGAGCTTGCGCAGCGCCTGCGACATCAGGCGGGCCTGGAGTCCGACGTGCGAATCGCCCATCTCGCCCTCGATCTCAGCGCGGGGCACGAGGGCGGCAACGGAGTCGATGACGATGAGGTCGATGGCGCCGGAGCGGACCAGCATGTCGGCAATCTCGAGCGCCTGCTCACCGGTGTCGGGCTGCGACACCAGCAGCGCGTCGATGTCGACGCCGAGCTTCTTGGCGTACTCGGGGTCCAACGCGTGCTCAGCGTCGACGAACGCTGCGATTCCGCCGGCGCGCTGTGCATTGGCGATGGCATGCAGGGTCAGGGTCGTCTTACCCGACGACTCCGGTCCGTAGATCTCGACGATGCGTCCACGCGGCATCCCTCCGACGCCGAGGGCGACGTCGAGGGCGATGGAGCCCGTCGGGATGACGGCGACGGGTGCGCGCTCGTCGCTGCCCAGTCGCATGACCGAGCCCTTTCCGAACTGACGGTCGATCTGAGCGAGAGCTGATTCCAGAGACTTCTCGCGGTCTGCGGTTGTTGGCATGACGTACTCCTCATGTGTTCGCGTGGTGCCGCCTGTAGGCTGTCGCGGCCGCCCCGGCTGGGGTGGACTCTCCGACAAGGCGTATGGCTTCTCGGCCTGTGTTCACCGTACGAGGAACCTCCGACATCAAGTCAGAATCTCCAGGAACTGTGGACGACAGACACCTCGAAACCACTTGTGCAGAACGATACGCGCACTTCGAACACATATTCGACGACACGCCGGGTGCGCAGGTGACAGCGCGGGTCCGCGCTCAGCGTCGACGAGGCTCCAGTCGCCCGACGCCGTAGCGCCTCTCGGGCGGGACATCGGTCTCTGCACACAGCGCCGACCAGATATCCCGCGGGGCGACACCCGCATCGAGAGCGTCGGTGGCAGTGCGGTTTCCCACCGGACCGAGCACAAGATCGTTCATCAGGGCGACCGAACGCGGCCCGAACTCATCTTCGACCGCGCGAAGGAACTCGCTACGCCGCATCCGCTCGTTGAATCCGTGGGCGCGTCAGTGGAGCGACAGCTCGGGTTCCACCGAAGCGACGAGGTCGTCGGGAACCACATCGGGGAACACCTGGATTCCCTCAAGGACGGAGATCCGGTCGCCCACCTCGCGCATGATCCGCGAGATGGGGATGTCGAGAGCTTCGGCGACGGATGCGAGGATCTCGCTGGAGGCCTCTTTCTGACCGCGCTCGACTTCGCTGAGGTAACCGAGCGCGACCGAAGCCTTGCTCGCGACCTGCCGAAGCGTGCGGCCCTTCTGCAGGCGGAAGTCCCTCAGCACATCGCCGATTTCCTGTCGTACAAGAATCATCGGAACCTCCTCTCCATTCCCCTGTTCGGAGTCTCCTCCGAACGAATCGCCAGTCTAACGCGACTCCCTGATGAGAACGCTACCGTTTCACGCTGTGGTTTGGTTGAGAATGACACGGCTGTTGAATGTGACACACCGTGGACAACGCGCCGTCGCCGGCTGCTATTCCCCGAGCGCGGAAAGGGCGGCGCTGAGTGCCGCATCCACGGACTGCGATCGCACTGCGGCACGGTCGCCGTCGAAGCGGAAGACGCTCGTGCGCACACCGTCGGGTGTCGCAACACCGATGTGCACGGTGCCGACCAGGTGGCCCTCGGGCGAGTCCGGCCCGGCGACGCCGGTCGTCGAGATGCCGACGTCGGCGGGTCGTCCATCGACCCGCACAGCGGTTCGCACGCCCAAGGCCATCTGCGCGGCGACGTCGGCGTGCACAGGGCCATGCTCGTCGAGCTGCGCTTCATCCACACCCAACAGGGTCGCCTTCACCGGCGTGGCATAGGCGACGACGCCGCCGAGCAGCGTCGCCGATGCTCCGGGAACGGCCACGACCTCAGCGGCCAACGCTCCCCCGGTGAGCGACTCGGCCACGCCGAGGGTCCAGCCGCGCGCGGTCAGCGCCGCGACCAGGCGAGCAGCCGTGCTCATCACCGGCTGGTCCGCGATCCGCGCACCTGCGAGATCACGTAGTCGATGCCGCTGGCCACGGTGAGCACGAGCGTGGCGTACATCAGCACGATGCCGACACCAGTCCACCAGTCCATTCCGATCACCTGATGCAGCGGCAGCAGCCACCAGCCCAGCGCTACGCCCTGGAACGCCGTCTTGAGCTTTCCCATCCAGGCGGCGGCGACGATATGACTGCTGGCGACCGCGAAACGGTGCAGCGTGATGCCCCACTCGCGGATCAGGATGACGATCACCACCCACCACGGCCACTCGCCGAGGATCGCCAGCCCCACGAAACCTGCGCCGGTGAGGAGCTTGTCGGCGATCGGATCCCACAGCTTTCCGAAATCGCTGACGATGTCATATCTGCGGGCCAGGTAGCCATCCACCCAATCGGTGGAGATCGCGAGGACGAACAGCGCCCCGGCGATCCAGCGGATGACGAGATCGCCGTCTCCGTAGGTGCCGCCCAACAGCAGCAGCACGAAGAATACGACGGCGAGCGGAATGCGGGCGATCGTGATCGCGTTCGGCAGCTGCCGTGGAATCGCCATCAGTCGCGGCCCGTCAGACCCCAGGCGTCTTCGTCGCCCTCACCGTCATCTGCAACCGGGACGCCATCGAACTGCGCCTCGATCGGATCGCGACCGTAGCCAGCCGCGGCCGGGGCGGCCGGTGCCGGTGCGGGTGCCGGTGGGGGTGCGGGTGCCGGTGCCGTGTCCTCCCCGCGCAGCTTCGCCATCACGGCCGGCAGCTGCTCGGATGTCACGAGCACGTCACGCGCCTTCGATCCCTCGGACGGCCCGACGATCTCGCGGGACTCGAGCAGATCCATCAAGCGACCGGCCTTGGCGAAGCCGACCCGGAGCTTGCGCTGCAGCATCGAGGTCGATCCGAACTGCGATGAGACGATGAGCTCGGCAGCCGCGAGCAGCACCTCGAGGTCGTCGCCGATGTCTTCGTCGACTTCCTTCTTCTTCGCCGGGTCCATCGCCTCCTGCACATCGGCACGGTATTCCGGGCGCGCCTGCGCGGTGACGTGCTTGACGACGGCGTCGATCTCGCTCTCTTCGACCCACGCTCCCTGCAGTCGGAACGGCTTGGACGTACCCATCGGCGAGAACAGAGCGTCACCCTGACCGATGAGCTTGTCGGCGCCGGGCGCGTCGAGGATGACACGGCTGTCTGTGACGCTCGTCACGGCGAACGCGAGGCGGGACGGCACGTTGGCTTTGATCAGGCCGGTGACGACATCGACGGAGGGACGCTGCGTCGCAAGCACCAGATGGATGCCGGAGGCGCGGGCGAGCTGGGTGATGCGCACGATCGAGTCCTCGACGTCGCGCGGGGCGACCATCATGAGGTCAGCGAGCTCGTCGACGACGACCAGCAGGTACGGATACGGCTTAAGCACGCGCTCGCTGCCTGCCGGAAGCTCGATCTCGCCGGCGCGCACCGCCTTGTTGAAGTCGTCGATGTGACGGAAGCCGAACGACGCGAGGTCGTCGTACCGCATGTCCATCTCCTTCACCACCCACTGCAGCGCCTCGGCCGCCTTCTTGGGGTTGGTGATGATGGGCGTGATCAGGTGCGGCACACCGGCATAGCTGGTGAGCTCGACGCGCTTCGGGTCGATGAGGACCATCCGCACATCGGCGGGTCGGGCTCGCATGAGCAGGCTGGTGATCATCGAGTTCACGAAGCTCGACTTACCGGATCCCGTCGAGCCCGCCACGAGCAGGTGCGGCATCTTGGCGAGGTTGGCGACCACGATGCTGCCGCCGACATCCTTGCCGACGCCGATCGTCAGCGAGTGGGTGCTCTTCTGCGCGGCGGGCGAGCGCAGCACATCACCGAGCGCCACCATCTCTTTGTCGGCGTTGGGGATCTCGATACCGATCGCGCTCTTGCCCGGGATCGGCGAGAGGATGCGCACGTCGTTGGAGGCCACTGCGTAGGAGATGTTGTTGCTCAGCTGCGTGATCTTCTCGACCTTGACGCCGTGACCGACCTCGACCTCGTATTGGGTGACCGTCGGTCCGCGCGAGAAGCCGGTGACCTTCGCATCGACCTTGAACTGCGTGAACACGCTCGAGATCTGCTCGATGACGCGGTCCGTGGCGTCCGAGCGGGTAACCGGCGGCGGCCCCTCGCGCAGCACGGTGGCGGAGGGCAGCACGTACGGCGCACTCGGCGCCTGCAGACCCTGCTCCCCCGGCCCGTCCGTGCCGAAGCCGGAGAGGCCCGGCAGCTCGGGCTGCTCACCCGTGCCATTGGAGTCGTCGAGCAGCGCCGTGCTCCCCTGCCCGGCGAGACCGGCCATGACGCCTTCGACGTCGGTGAGCACTTCGGTCGCCGCGTCCGACGCATCGGCGACGATGACGGCCTGATCATAAGCGGAGTTCTCGGTCGAGTCACCGGCGGGCGTGAGCAGCTCGGTGAGGTCCTGCGAGCCGACACCCTGGTCGGGATCCTCTTCGCGGCCGCTCTTGTTGCGTCGCCACCACGGGAGTGAATCGTCTGCGGCCTCCGCAGCGGCATCTTCTGCGGCGTCGGCCTCCGGATCGGGCTTCACGCGCTCGGCGCCGAACATCCAGGCGTACAGGTCGCCCAGACGCGAGCCGATCTTGTTCGGCGGCGTCTTGGTGATGATGAGCAGGCTGAGCGCGGCGAGCAGGCCCAGCACGACATAGGCGACGATCTCGGTCAGGTACGACAGCGGCTGGCCCAGCATCCACCCGAAGAGTCCGCCGGCGGCACTGAGCGCCGGCATGCCCTCGCGGGGCTCCGGCTGGCCGCCTGCGACGTGGCAGATGCCCGCGATCGAGACGACGAACAGACCGAACCCGATCCCGATCCGGCCGTTGTCATGCACCGAGGACGGATGCCGGAACAGCCAGCCGGCGAGGATCAGCAGCAGCACCGGCATGAGAAAGGCCGTGCGGCCGATCAGTCCGCCGACCGTGAACGCGCTGATGTTCTGCGCGATCTCGTTGCCGATGAAGAACCACTCGTCGATCGCGCCGAGGCAGGCGAGGATGACCAGCAGGAACGGGAACCCGTCGCGTCGCTGGTCCTTCTCGAGCACCTCCGGCCCGAAGGCGCGGAAGAGACCGCCGACGCCGTGCGCCAGCCCCACCCAGGCGCGCACGGCCAGCGGCGGGCGGTCGATGTCGTCGATGTACTTCTTCGGCGCCGCCGGAATCTTCTTCGTGGGGGCCGTCTGCGCCTTGGCACGCGAGGACGTCTTCTCGGACGCGCGCGAGGTCTTCGTGGTGCTCCTGGCCATACTCACAGACTACGTTCGGGCAACGACACTGCCGCGTAATGACGCGGCTTTCGGGCCGATTCAGGCCTCGATGACGAGCGGCACGATCATCGGGCGACGACGCAGCTTCTGGTTGACCCAGCGACCGATCGTGCGCCGTACGATCTGCGAGAGCGCATGCGTGTCGCGGACCCCGTTGCCCGAGGCCTCCTTCAGCGCGGCGACGATCTTGGGCACCACGTCATCGAACACCGAATCGTCTTCCGCAATGCCGCGCGCGTGGATCTCGGGCCCGGTGATGATCCGGCCCGTCGCTGCGTCGACGACGACGATGATCGAGACGAACCCCTCTTCACCGAGGATGCGGCGGTCCTTGAGGTCGGCGTCGGTGATCTCGCCCACGGTCGAGCCGTCGACGTACACGAACCCGATGTCGTACTGGCCGGCGACGCGCGCCCGACCGTCCTTGAGGTCGAGGATCGTGCCGTTCGAGGCGAGGAATGTGTTCTCGGCCGGAATGCCGGTCTCCTGCGCGAGCTTCGCGTTCGCCATCAGGTGGCGGTACTCGCCGTGCACGGGCAGCACGTTCTCGGGCTTGAGGATGTTGTAGCAGTAGATCAGCTCGCCGGCGGCGGCGTGACCGGAGACGTGCACCTTCGCATTTGCCTTGTGCACGACGTTCGCGCCGAGCTTGGTGAGCCCATCGATCACGCGATACACGGCATTCTCGTTGCCGGGGATGAGGCTGGACGCGAGGATCACCGTGTCGCCCTCCCCCACCTCGATGGCGTGATCGAGGTTCGCCATGCGGCTGAGCACCGCCATCGGCTCCCCCTGAGAACCGGTCGACATGTAGACGATCTTCTCGTCCGGGAGGTCCTTGGCCTTCTTGTAATCGATCAGCACGTTCTCCGGCACCTTGAGGTACCCGAGATCGGCCGCGATCGTCATGTTTCGCACCATGCTGCGACCGAGCAGTGCGACACGCCGACCATTGGCATGCGCGGCATCCAGCACCTGCTGAACGCGGTGCACATGGCTCGAGAAGCTGGCGACGATCACGCGGCGCGGCGCCTTCGCGATCACCTGATCGAGCACCGGACCGATCGAGCGCTCCGTCGGTGTGAAACCGGGCACGTCGGCGTTCGTGGAGTCGACGAGGAAGAGATCGACGCCCTCTTCGCCGAGGCGTGAGAAAGCACGCAGGTCGGTGATGCGGCCATCCAGCGGCAGCTGGTCCATCTTGAAGTCGCCCGTGGCGAGCACGAGGCCGGCAGGAGTGCGGATGGCGACGGCCAGAGCGTCGGGGATCGAGTGGTTCACGGCCACGAACTCGAGGTCGAAAGGGCCGACCGTCTCGTGCTGTCCCTCTTTCACCGTGAGGGTGTACGGCTTGATGCGGTGCTCCTTGAGCTTCGCCTCGACGAGCGCGAGGGTGAGCCCGGAGCCGATCAGCGGGATGTCGCTCTTCAGGCGCAGCAGATACGGCACGGCGCCGATGTGGTCCTCGTGGCCGTGGGTGAGCACGACGCCGACGATGTCGTCGAGGCGGTCCTTGATCGGCTCGAAGTCGGGCAGGATCAAGTCGACGCCGGGCTGATGGTCCTCGGGGAAGAGCACACCGCAGTCGACGATGAGGATCTTGCCGTCGAACTCGAAAGTGGTCATGTTGCGGCCGACCTCCCCGAGGCCGCCGAGCGGGATGACGCGGAGCGTTCCCTCCGCGAGCTGTTCAGGGGCGGCGATGGGAATGGACATTCATGTCTCCTCAGTCGAGCACGTTCGGTGCCCGTGTTGCTGTGGGCGCGCTCTGCGCCCGTCGTATCAGCGCATGGTGTCAGCGGGTGGTGCCGTGCACCTTCGGCAGCGCACCGCCGGCGGCCGCGTTGCGGTCGGGGCGGAAGTTCGAGAAATCGGCGCCGGACACACCGGTGACGAGGGCGAGCTCGTCTTCGATGAGTGCGGCTTCCCACTCCTCCGGCCCCACCAGGGGCAGGCGGACGCGGGGGCTGGAGATGCGGCCGAGGCCGTGCAGGATGTACTTCACCGAGACGGTGCCCGGCACGTGGGTCATAGTGGCACGCACGAGCGGCTCAAGGCGCTTGTGCTCGGCTGTTGCCGCCGTGAGGTCGCCGCGGTTCACCGCATCCACCATCGTGCGATACGGGGTCGCGGTGATGTTCGCGGTCACGCCGATGAGCCCGGTCGCCCCGATCGCGAGGTGCGGCAGCGCATTCGAGTCATCGCCGGAGAAGTACATCAGATCGGTCTGGTTCAGCACGCGGCTGACCTCGCTGAAGTCGCCCTTCGCGTCCTTCACCGCCAGGATGTTGGGATGCTTCGCGAGACGCAGGATCGTCTCGTACTTGATGGGCACCCCGGTGCGGCCGGGGATGTCATACAGGATCACCGGCAGATCAGTGGCATCGGCGACCAGACGGAAGTGGGTGAGGATGCCGGCCTGCGTCGGCTTGTTGTAGTACGGCGTGACGATCATGATGCCGTCGGCGCCGGCCTTCTCGCTGGCCTTGTACAGCTCGATGGCGTGCGCGGTCTCATTGGACCCGCCGCCGGTGATGATCTTGGCGCGCCCGGCGGCGACCGACTTGCCGACCTCGACGAGCTTGATCTTCTCGGGGTCGGTGAGAGTCGAGGTCTCCCCCGTCGTTCCGGTGACGACGATGCCGTCCGCACCGGCGGTGATGACGTCATCGAGGTGCTTCTCGGTGGCGGCCCAGTCGACCTCGCCGTCGGCCGTCATCGGGGTGACGAGCGCGACGAGAACCTGCCCGAAGGGATTGCCCGAGTGCGTCATGATCCCAGCGTATCGGTTCCGCCCCGCGCAGAACTCCCCGGATAGGCTCGCGTTCATGACCTGGCAGACCAACGATTCGCGCGTCGTCTACGAGAACCCCTGGATCTCGGTTCGAGAGGATGCCGTGACCGGTCCGGCTGGCGATGGCATCTACGGGGTGATCACCATGCGCCATCCCGCCGTGTTCATCGTTGCGCTCGACGACGACGACCGGGTGTGTCTGGTCACGCTCGACAGATACACGACCGGCCGCTCGATCGAAGTGCCGGCCGGCGGCAGCGACGGAGAGGAACCGCTGGTCGCCGCGCAGCGCGAGCTGCTCGAGGAGACCGGGATGCTGGCCGAGGACTGGACGGCGATCGGCACGATGAACGCACTCAATGGCATCACGATCGCTCCGGAGCATGTCTTCGTCGCCCGCGGCCTCCGCGCGGCCGGTGAATCAGCCCATTTTCATTCAGAACCCCTGCACGACGACGAGGGCATCGAGGACGTCTCCTGGGTTCCGTTCGCGGAGGTGCTCGACATGGTCGCGGACGGCCGCATCCGCGACGGCGAGACCGTGGCCGCGCTGGCGTACGCCGGCATCCATCTCGGCCGATTCCGCTGAACCCCGGCTGTGCTCAGACGCGTCCGCGACGGGCGGCACGGGCGGTGAGCGACGGCGGCAGCACTCGTGTCAGGGCGACGACGAGCTTGTAGCGCAGTGACGGGACCGACACGGCCTTCCCGCGTGCGGCATCCCGCAGCCCCTCGCGCACGACACCCGGCGCGTTCAGCCAACCGATCGCGGGGATGCCCTCGTGACCGGGAGCCAGCCCCATCCGCTCGTGGAAGCTGGTGTGCGTGAAGCCGGGGCACACCGCGGTGACGCTGACGCCGTCCGCCGCATATTCGGCGTTCGCCCACCGGCTGAAGCCGATCAGCCACTGCTTGCACGCCGAGTACGTCGAGCGCGAGATGAATCCGGCGACGGATGCCACGTTCACGATGCGCCCTCCGCGACCGCGCATGGCACCCAGGGCCGCGTGCATGAGCCGCATCGGCGTCTCGACGTGGATGCGCAGATGGCGTACCTCGTCATCGATGTCGTTGTCGGCGAAGTGCAACGGCAGGCCGAACCCGGCGTTGTTGACGAGCAGGTCGATCGGATGCTGCGCGTCGACGATCCGTGCGATCACGGTCGCCACGCCGCCGTCGGTGACGAGATCCGCGGCGAGCACCTCGACGGCGATGCCGTGGGCGTCGCGCAGCGTGTCAGCCAGCGCCTCGAGCGGTTCTGCGGATCGCGCGACGAGCACCAGGTCTGCCCCGCGCTCGGCGAGCTGACGGGCGAACTCCTCGCCGAGCCCCGCACTCGCGCCGGTGATCAGAGCAGTGGGCATCAGCGCTCGTACCCGAGGAACCGGTAGCGGATGCCGGTGCGCGAGGTCTGCCACCCGCCCTCATCCACCAGACGCCACCCGTCTTTGGGCGGGGCATAGGCATCACCGGCGACGTCGAGGTCGAGCTCGGTGACTTCGAGCCGGTCGGCCTCGCCGATCACCTGCGCGAAGATCTCGGCGCCGCCGATGATCCACACCCGCTCCAGCCCGCGGACGGCGGTGGGCAGATCGGGCGCACGGCGCGCACCCTCGGCCTCCCAGTCCTGCTTCCGTGTGATGACGATGTTCTCGCGGCCGGGCAGCGGACGGAACCGCTCCGGGAGCGAGTCCCAGGTCTTGCGGCCCATCACCACGGGAGCTGTGAGGGTGATCTCCTTGAAGTGCGCGAGGTCCTCGGGCACGTGCCAGGGCATCCCGCCCTCGGCGCCGATGACACCGCCGGCGGCCTCGGCCCAGATCAGGCCGACCCAGGTCATACCGCCACCGCCGCGCGGATGGCCGGGTGGTGCTGGTAGTCCTCGACGACGAAGTCTGAGAACTCGTAGTCGAAGATCGACTCGGGCGTGCGCGCGAATCGCAACGTCGGGTAGGGATACGGATCGCGCGTCAGCTGCTCGCGCACCTGGTCGACGTGGTTGTCGTAGATGTGGCAGTCGCCGCCGGTCCAGACGAAGTCACCCGGCTCGAGGCCGGTCTGCTGCGCGATCATCATCGTCAGCAGCGCGTAGCCGGCGATGTTGAACGGCACGCCGAGGAACATGTCGGCGCTGCGCTGGTAGAGCTGGCACGACAGCCGGCCGTCGGCGACGTAGAACTGGAACAGCGCGTGGCAGGGGGCGAGCGCCATATCGGGGATGTCGGCGGGGTTCCAGGCCGAGACGATCAGGCGCCGCGAGTCCGGAGTCGCGCTGATCTGCTCGATGACCTGGGCGAGCTGATCGATATGTCCGCCGTCGGGGGTCGGCCACGACCGCCACTGCACGCCGTAGACCGGCCCGAGCTCGCCGTCGGCGTCAGCCCACTCGTCCCAGATGGTGACGCCGTTGTCCTGCAGCCACGTCACGTTCGAATCTCCCCGCAGGAACCAAAGCAGCTCGTACGCGATCGATTTGAAATGCACGCGCTTCGTCGTGATCAATGGGAACCCCCGGGACAGGTCGAACCGGAGTTGGCGGCCGAACACACTGGTCGTCCCGGTGCCGGTACGGTCATCCTTTCGGGTGCCGTGCTCCAGCACGTCGCGGAGCAGATCTTCGTACGGCGTGGGGACGGCTGCGCTCATGCCTGACACGATACCCGGCCTGCGTCATGTCGAGGCGGGCGCATCGCCGTCATCCGTTGTCATATCCGAGCCGCGTGGTGCACCAACGCCCTATCCTTCGAGGATGCGGCGGGCGTTGTCCTGTCCCGCTGGGGCGGCGTGCCCGATCGTCGTTCGATCGAGGACGTCATCGCCGCGGTGCCGCGCGGATCGATGCCCGCCGTCCAGGATCAGGAGCAGTCATGACCAGCACCGCAGGCATCGATCCGCGCGGACCGCGTTTCGCGGCCGCGATCACCTCCGTGCTGCTGCTCGTCGCTCTCGTGCTGAGCCTGGTCGGCCTGTCTACGGCGCAGGTCGCGACTTTCGGGTGGTTCGCCTATCAACCTCTCGCCGATGCCGCCTTCGTGCCGGGCGGAGTCTGGGCGATCACGCAAGCGACGGTCGTGGAGCGCCTCCTCGATTTCGGCTTCCTTGCCCTTCTCGTGATCGCGCTGCTGTTCCTATGGGGCGTCGTGTCGCCGCCGACCGCACCGTGGGGCGTCATCTTCCGGCGGTTCATCCACCCGCGCCTTCCCGCGCCCACCGAGCTCGAGGATCCGCGCCCGCCGCGCTTCGCACAGGGTGTCGGTCTCGCGGTGGTCACGATCGGGCTCGTTCTGCATCTGATCGGCGTTCCGCTCGCTCTGCCGATCGCAGCCGGGGCAGCATTCATAGCCGCTTTCCTGAACGCCGCGTTCGCCTTCTGCCTGGGTTGCCAGATCTATCTGCTGCTGCAGCGCGCCGGTGTCACCGGCACCTCTCCGAACGCCACCTGAGCGGGCGGTTCCCCACACGCACTCCGGTCGATAGGCTGGCCGCACACCCCGCCACGACTCTGGAGGAAACATGCCTGTCACCAGCGAAGCCACCACCACTTGGAACGGTTCCCTGATGGAGGGGTCGGGCAACGTCGCCTTCTCCTCGTCGAACCTCGGCACGTTCCCGATCGATTGGAAGGCGCGCAGCGAAGGCTCTGACACGACGACCACCCCGGAAGAGCTCATCGCCGCCGCGCACTCGTCGTGCTTCAGCATGGCGCTCTCGAATGCTCTCGCCGACAACGGCACACCCCCGGAGCGCGTCAACACGACCGCGTCGGTGACGTTCAAGCCGGGCGTCGGCATCACCGGCAGCCATCTGAATGTGAACGCATCCGTGCCCGGTCTCACGCCCGAGCAGTTCCAGGAGATCGCCGAAGGCGCGAAGACCGGTTGCCCGGTCTCGGCTGCGCTGGCCGGCGTCGACATCACTCTTGAGGCGACCCTCGCCTGAGCCGTACGAAGGCCGGGATCAGCTCCCGGCCTTCGCGAGCCGGATCGCGTCGCGGATGCTGGCGCGGGCGTCCTTGCGTCGCCCCGCGGCATCCTGAACCACGCCGAGCCGGTAACGGGCACGCCAATCGTCGGCGGCGGCATCGGCTTCGGCCGTGTAGCGCTGCACAAGCGGTTCGGCGTCCGCCTTCGCGAGTCGGCCGCTCGGCGTGAGTTCGGTCTCAGCGGCGGGCATGCCGCCTTCGGCATCCAACCGCGATCCCAGTCGATCGGCCTGGATGCCGAACTGAATCTCGCGCACCAGCGCCCAGGCGCCGATCAGCGGCAGCACGATGAGCGCGACGCCCATGGCGATCCCGATGGGCTCGCCGCTGGTGAGGTAGAGATACGCCCACTGGCCGGTGAGAACGAAGTAGAGGGCCAGGCAGAGTCCGACGACGATGACGCCGACGCGTGCCATCACGAGCGCGCCTGGATCCCGATGTCGATCATGTTCTCGATGCCCACGACGATGCCCCGGGCGTCGAGGGCGAACGGGACAGCCAGGCGGATGCCGGGGGCATACGCCTGTGCGGAGACCACGGTGTCGTGGGTGATGGTGAGGGACTCGCCGGGGCCGGACAGGATCACGTCCTGCCGGGCGATCACACCGGGGCGTCGGAGCGAGTGCACCGGGACGCTCGAGACCTGCTGACCGCGGGCGCGCTGATCAGCATGCGGGGCGCTGACCGGACCCTGCTCGGAACGCGATGCCGCGATGAGCTCGGCCGTGCGCACCGCCGTGCCGCTGGGCGAATCGATCTTCGTGTCACGGTGCGCCTCGACGATCTCCGCCGAGGAGAAGAACGGTGCGGCGGCGGCGGCCAGCGCCGATCCCAGCACAGACCCCAGCGAGAAGTTCGGGACGAACACGGCACCGGTTCCCGCCGCTTCGACGAGGGGACGCATCAACGCGATCCGCTCTGCTGACCAACCGGAGGTGCCGACGAGCACGTTGATGCCGCGCTCGACGGCGGCGCGCACGACATCCACGCTCACCTGTGGAGTCGAGGCGTCCACGACCAGGTCGGCGCCGTCGAGCTCACTCAACTCGCTGGAAGAGGTCAGTGAGCGCGCGACCTCGAATCCGTCCAACTCATCGATCACCTGCGCGATGATCGTTCCCAGCTTGCCGGACCCGCCGACGAGTGCCACCTTCTTGGTCATGTGTCCAGTCTATGCACGTGCCCGACCCCGTCTCAGACCGGCATCTGCTCGGGGAGACCGGTGCGCAGCTCTACCGGCAGATGGGCCAGATCGTTGTGTGTGAGCAGCGTCCACGGTCTGCCGGGCTTCTGGGCGATGACGGTCAGACCGCAGTTGGCCTGATTCAGCGTCATCCATCGCCAGTCCGGAGCACCGAGCACCTCGCGGACGAACCAGGACACGACGAAGTTGTGCGTGATGAGCACGTCATGCACCTCGCCCTGCTTGCGGATGAGGAACTCGTTCATCGCATCCGCCATCTGCGCGCGTCCCGCCTCGACATCGGCATCCGTCAGCGCGCCGAAGAACGGCTCATAGACCGCCGGGGTCTCGTCGGTCATACCGGTGGGAACGCAGTCGAACAGCAGCGCAGAGGGCACCGGGGTGATCGCGGGAAGCCGTTCAGCGATCGTGCGCGCCGTCTCGGTGGCACGGATCAGCGGTGAATGCCACACAGCGTCCAGCGGCAGACCGGAGAGCCGGTCGGCGATCAGCTCGGCCTGGCGCACGCCTCGAGGAGAGAGAGGGCCATCATCGAGACCGTGCTCTGCATCTCGCTGCTCACCGTGTCTGACCAGATAGATGTAATGCGTCACAACCCACTCACTTCGTCGTCGTCGGCTCTCGCCACAGTGTCATTCCACCCTATCGGGAGGGTGCGACTCAGTTTCCGGCGCGGGTCAGCTCGGCGATGTGAGCCTGCGAGAGCACGACGCCCGCGCCCTGCATGAGCTCATCGACGTGCTCGATGGCGAAGCTGTTGACGATGGGGGCGACGATGCTGCGCTGTGCGAGCAGCCAGGCGATCGATACGGCCGCCACGGGCGCGTCGAGCTCTGCAGCGATCTGATCGAGCACGCGCAGGATGCGGATGCCGCGACGGTTGAGATGCCCGCGCAGCTGCTCGCCGCGCACTCCGCGCGAGACATGAGCCTTGCTGCGATGCCGGCCGGAGAGGAACCCATGCTCCAGCGCGTGCGACGGCGTGACCGCGAGACCCTGCGCGCCGGCGACGAGCCGGAGATCGCCCTCGAAAGCCTCACGCCGCAGAAGGTTGTACGGCTCGTCGAGCACCTCCAGGCGCGGATACCCAGCCGAGGAGAGGATGCGCGCTTCGACCAGCTGCTCCGGCGCGAACCCGAATGCGCCCACCATGCCGACCTTGCCGGCATCGCGCAGCCAGTCGACGGTCGACAGGGTGTCCTCGACGTCGGTGGTGTGGTCGAGAGTGGCGTCCAGGTACATCACGTCCAGCCGCTCGACGCCGAGGCGGGTGAGTGACGCCTCGACGGCGCGGACCAGGTTCGTCGCCCCGAGCCCGGGGTTGTCGGCGTGGGAGCCGATGCGTACACCGAGCACGATGCGCTCGCGGAATCCGCGGGAGCGCAGCCACTGGCCGATGATGTGCTCGCTGCGGCCGCCCGAGAAGCCGTCGGCGGTGTGGATGGCGTTGCCGCCGAATTCGACGTACCGGTCGAGGATCGCGTGGCTGGTCTCGAGATCGACGTTCCAGCCGAACTCGGCAGCACCGAGCATGAGCGGGAAGGTCTGCAGCTCGCCGTCTCCGAGCGGAATCCGAATGTTCTCCCCCACTCCCGGCCCGACGACGGGGATCGGAGCGGACGGATGCTCGGCGGCCGCATGGGCGCGTGCGGACGGCTCTGCTGTTCCCGTTCCGAACAATCGCATCCTCACCACCCCCGGGTGCGCACCCCCCGGTGCGTACTTCGAGGGTAAGGGAGAAGAGCCACGTCCCCGTCCATTGCCGCTAACGAGAGAGGAACTTCCCATAACGTTTCGGTCACAGTACACATGCAGAAGGCCCAGATCCCGCCCCTCACGGGTGGAATCCGGGCCTTCTGCGTGAGCTTACGCCTCGGCGGTCTCCGCCTCAGCGGACTCCGCGGGCGCCTCGGCGTCGTCGAGCACGGGCTCGAGCGAGAGCTTGCCGCGGTCATCGATCTTCGTGATCTTCACGAGGATCTTCTGACCGACCGAGAGAACGTCGTCGACGTTCTCGACACGCTTGCCACCGGCGAGCTTGCGCACCTCGGTGACGTGCAGCAGGCCGTCCTTGCCGGGCAGCAGCGAGATGAAGGCGCCGAAGGACGCGATCTTCACGACGGTGCCCAGGAACTGCTCGCCGACCTCGGGGTTGGTGGGGTTGGCGATCGCGTTCACCTGAGCACGAGCCGCCTCGGCCGAGGGGCCGTCGGTCGCGCCGATGTAGACGGTGCCGTCCTCCTCGATGGAGATCTGCGCGCCGGTCTCGTCCTGGATCGCGTTGATCGTCTTGCCCTTCGGGCCGATCAGTTCGCCGATCTTGTCGACCGGGATGTGCACGCTGATGACGCGCGGCGCGGTGGGCGCCATCTCGTCCGGAGCATCGATCGCGGAGTTCAGGACGTTCAGGATGGTCAGACGAGCATCCTTGGCCTGCGTCAGCGCACCGGAGAGCACATCGGTGGGGATGCCGTCGAGCTTCGTGTCGAGCTGGATGGCAGTGATGAACTCACCGGTTCCTGCGACCTTGAAGTCCATGTCGCCGAGGGCGTCTTCAGCGCCGAGGATGTCGGTCAGGGCGGCGTAGCGCGTCTGTCCGTCGACCTCGTCGGTGACCAGACCCATCGCGATTCCGGCAACGGCCGCGCGCAGCGGCACGCCCGCGTTCAGCAGCGACAGGGTCGAGGCGCACACCGAGCCCATCGACGTCGATCCGTTCGAGCTGAGGGCCTCGGACACCTGGCGGATCGCGTAGGGGAACTCCTCGCGGCTGGGCAGCACCGGCATGAGCGCGCGCTCGGCGAGGAAGCCGTGCCCGATCTCACGCCGCTTCGGCGACCCGACGCGGCCGGTCTCACCGGTCGAGTAGGGCGGGAAGTTGTAGTGGTGCATGTAGCGCTTGGACGTGGTGGGCGACAGCGAGTCGATCTGCTGCTCCATCTTCAGCATGTTCAGCGTGGTGACGCCCATGATCTGAGTCTCACCGCGCTGGAAGATGGCCGAGCCGTGCACGCGCGGGATGACCTGCACCTCTGCGTCCAGCGGACGGATGTCGGCGAGACCGCGGCCGTCCATGCGGACGCCCTCGGAGAGGATGCGCCCACGGACGATGCCCTTGGTGACGGACTTGTACGCACCGGACACCTCGCCGGCGGCGGAGGCGGGCAGCGTGCCGGCTTCGATCGCCGCGGCGACCTCTGCCTTGACGCGGTCCTTGACCTCGTCATCAGCGGTCTGACGCTCCTGCTTGTCGGCGATCTGGTAGACCTTCTCGAGGTCGGCCGTGGCAGACGCTGCGACGAAGTCGAAGGTGGCCTGCTCGTAAGCCGGGAAGACCGGGTAGACGCCGAGCTCCTTCGAGGAGTGCGCTGCCATCTCGGCCTGCGCCTGGACGAGCTGCTTCAGGAACGGCTTCGCGGCTTCGAGGCCAGCGGCCACCACGTCTTCGCTGGGCTTGACGGCGCCGCCCTTGATGAGGTTCCAGCTGTTCTCGGTGGCTTCGGCCTCGACCATCATGATGGCGACGTCTTCAGAGCCGTCGTCCTTCTTGACGACACGGCCGGCAACCATGAGGTCGAACACGGCCTCGTCGACCTGAGCCTCGTTCGGGAACGCCACCCACTGGTCGGCGTGCTCGCCCTGACCGGGGATGAGCGCGAGACGGACGCCGGCGATGGGGCCGGAGAACGGCAGACCCGAGATCTGCGTCGACGCGGATGCGGCGTTGATCGCGAGAGCGTCGTAGAACTCGCCGGGGGCGATCGACAGCACGGTGATGACGATCTGGACCTCGTTGCGCAGGCCGTCGACGAACGACGGACGCAGCGGACGGTCGATCAGACGGCACACCAGGATCGCCTCGGTCGAGGGGCGGCCCTCACGACGGAAGAACGAACCGGGTATCTTGCCTGCTGCGTACGAGCGCTCTTCGACGTCGACGGTCAGCGGGAAGAAGTCGAATCCTTCGCGCGGGTGCTTGCCCGCGCTGGTTGCGGAGAGAAGCATCGTCTCTCCATCGAGGTAAGCCGCAACCGATCCCTGGGCCTGCTGAGCGAGGCGACCGGTTTCGAAGCGGACAGTGCGGGTGCCGAAGCGGCCGTTGTCGAGAACGGCCTCGGCGGCGGTGATTTCAGGACCTTCCAAGAGGTCTCTCCTTCTTTGTTTAGGCTCGTCCGTCCGTGTGACGGCCGAGATCGTACGTACCCGTGCGCACGAGCGCACGCGGACTGCGCACAGCAATCCAGTTTCAGCCTATCAGCGCAGCGCTCAACATCCCGCGTCAGGGCACCTCGACACTGCGCATGCTCGAGGAGCGTCCGATGTACACGTAGTCGTCGTGCTTGGCGACCCGCCCGTCGCCGGCGACACGGCCGCGCATGCGGCGCCATACCCACGGCAGGGCGTGCTCGCGCCACCACACCGTTCTGCTCGTGGCATCGACGTCGTGCAGCACCTGGTCCAGCGCCCCGAGCGTCTCGGCATGAGGAACGCCGAGCAGGTCACCGGCGCAGTACGCCAAGAACCGATGCCCCCGGCTGCCCAGGTGCACGAGGTCCTCGCCCCAGTTCGGGCGCGAGGCGAGAGCGGGGTGCAGGTCGGTGTCGAGCAGGATCGCCCCGTGACGCTCGGCGATCGACGCGAGCGCGCTGGCGAATGTCGCGAATCGGGCGGTGAACAGGCGTGCGGCACGACGCTCCGGAAGGAACGGCGTGACCAGCAGCACGTCGGCACCGTCCTCGCGGAGCACCCGCACCGTCTCATCGACGCGGGCGGCCAGCGCCGGCACGTCGGCGTGCGATTTCACCAGGTCGTTCGCGCCGATGAGGATCGACACGAGATCCGGTCGCAGCTCGCGTGCTCTGGCGAGCTGGTCGCCGTGCACGTCGCGGACCCGCCGCGAACGGACGGCGAGGTTGGCGTAGTGGATGCCGCCGCGCGCGGACAGCAGCAGGGCGAGCCGATCTGCCCACCCGCGGAGAGCGCCGTCGGGCGCGGGATCGCAGAGCCCCTCGGTGAGCGAATCGCCGAGGGCGACGAAACGCTGCCAGCGCTTCGGCCCGACCGCCCGCGAGGGCTCCGGTCTGCGAACGCGCGCGGCCCGCAGACCTCGATCGACGAGGTGCAGCCCGCGCGCCTCATCGAAGTGACCGAGCAGCTGATCGCACACGGCCTGCCAGCTGCGCCCCTCGACGGCTGTGCGCCCCGCTACACCGAAGGCGCGGCGCTTGCGGGCATCTCCCGCGAGGTCGGCGACCCGCATGTGCAGGTCGTCGAGATCCCCCGGCCGGTACAACCAACCGTCGATGCCCATGCGGATCAGGTCGAGCGGGCCGCCGCGACCGGTGGCCACGATCGGCACGCCGCTGGCGTGTGCCTCCTGCAGCGTCTGCCCGAACGTCTCGCTCTCGCCGGGGTGCACGAAGATGTCGAAGGACGCCATGGCCCTGGCGAGTTCGTCGCCGTCCAGGTGCCCGAGGAACACCGCATCCGGCATGAGCGCCTGCAGGCGTGCGCGCGACGGCCCGTCTCCGACGATGACGAGGCGGATCCCGGGTGTACCGTGCAGCACGCGCAGATCTTCGACCTGCTTCTCGGCTGCGAGTCGGCCGACGTAGCCGACGATGACCTCGTCGGGCGCTGCGTGCGGCCACTGCTCGTCGCGGACGCCGGGGTGGAAGCGCTCGGCGTCCACGCCCCGCCCCCAGCGCCGGATGCGGTCGACGCCGAGACCGGTGAGCTGCTGCTCGGACTCTGACGAGGGAGCCAGGGTGAGCGTTGCCCGGCGATGCAGACGGAGGATGTGGTTCTGCGCGAAGTTCGTCGTCGCCGCGACCCGGTACCGCTCGGTGTAGGCGGCGACGTCGGTCTGGTAGGCGGCCACGGACGGGATCCCGAGACGCCCCGCGGCGAGAACGCCCCGCCAGCCGAGCGCGAAGGGCGAGGCGAGATGGACGACGTCGGGCCGGACCCGCGACAGTGACTCCGCGACGCGATGGGTCGTGGCGGCGCCGACACGCACATTGCGGTATCCGGGAAGAGCGAGGCTCGCCACCGGCTCGATCGTCGATCCGTGCATCTCGGTCGGAATGCCGACGGCATCCGGGGCGATCACGTGGGCATCGTGCCCCGTGCGTTCGAGGTGTCGCAGGATCTGCAGCACAGATCCGGTCACACCGTTCATGTGCGGCAGGAAGGATTCGGTCACGATCGCGACTCTCACGATGTCAGGATGCCCGGCGATTCGCCCTCTCCCGCGCCACGACGACCCGAGGTACCGAGAGTTCACCGGTTGCACGACTTTCCTTCACCGGCTGTCCTCAATTCGGTTTCCGTTCACCTCGGAGACGCAGGGTGAGGAGGTGATTCCAGACGTGCTCCTCGACGCCGTCCACGGTCCGTGGGCTCTGATCGTGATGACGCTGCTCGTGCTCGGAGATGCGTTCTTCGTGATCGTCCCGGGCGAGATCGCCGTCACTGCGCTCGGCGCGTTGTCGATCTCGTCCGGCGCACCGCCGCTGTGGGCTGTGATCGCCTGCGCCGCCGTGGCCGCAGCAGGCGGGGACATGCTCTGCTATGGGATCGGACGATGGGCGGGTGTCGAGCGCTGGCGCTGGATGCGGGCACCGCGGGTGCAGCGCGCCAGAGAATGGGCGCGGGCCCGACTGGAGTCCGGCACCGCTGTGGTGCTGTTCACGGCCCGCTTCATTCCGTTCGCTCGTCTCGCCGTCAACCTCGTCGCCGGGGCGACGCGCATACCCATTCCCCGGTACGCCGGCCTGGTCGCCCTCGCCGCGGCCGGCTGGGCGACCTACCAGGCCGCTGTCGGAGCCGTCTTCGCCGCGATCCTCCCGGGCGGTCCTGTGGTCGCGATCGTGGTGTCCGTGCTGGTCGCCATCGCAGTCGGAGCGCTGATCGACCTGGTGATCCGCCGTCGGACGCGCCGCCGATCGACCTATCCGTCACCGGCCCCGCCGGACTAGGCTGGGAGCATGAGCACCGAAGAAGGCGCTGACACTCCGTCTGAGGAGATGAAGCGCAAGTTCAAGGAAGCGCTCGAGAAGAAGAACGCTCACCATCGCGACGGAGAGTCGCACCTGGACGGCGAATCCGCCGTCCACGCGGTGAGCGCACCGCAGACGCGGCGCGAGTTCCGACGCAAGAGCGGTTGACCGTCGAGAAGGCGCCGGACCATGCAGGTCCGGCGCCTTCCTCATGGCCTATAACTCCCATGGTCCCGTGCCGCGGGGCCATGTGTCACTCGCCGGCGAGGCCGCCCAGCAGGTGTCCGAACGAACGTCCCTCACCGAGGTAGTTGGCCGGGTCGAACGGGTCGCTCGAGGTGACGGCATCCTTACGGGCGACGGCCTCGGCCAGTTCCCCCGCTCCCTTCTCGACGCGCGCGCTCAAGGGAGCGACGTCGTCTCCCCCGCCGCCCCAATCGCTGGATGCCGCGAATACGCCCGTCGAGACCGCCTCGGCGTGCAGGTAGGCGAACAGTGGCCGGATCGCGTAGTCGATCGCGAGCGAGTGCCGTGGCGTGCCGGCGTTCGCACCGATCAGCACGGGCTTGCCGGTGAGGGCATCCGGGTCGAGCACATCGATGAACGATTTGAACAGCCCGGAGTAGCTCGTGGAGAAGATCGGCGTCACCGCGATCAGCGCATCGGCCGAGTACACCGAGTTGATCGCCGACTCCAGCGCCGCCGGCGCGAAGCCGGTGAGCAGGTTGTCGGTGATGCCGTGCGCGAGGTCACGCAGTTCGATCACGTCGATGGTGGCTTCGATGTCGCGCTCAGCGAGCTGCTTCACGGTCTCCGCGGCGAGTCTGTCCGCCAGCATCCGCGTCGATGACGGGTTCGAGAGTCCGGCCGAGATGACGGCGATGCGGCGCTCTGCCATGATCAGGCTCCCTTCCGGCCCAGGCCGAATGCGGTACCCGCGGGTTCGGGGGTGTCCTGGTACGGGGATCCTGCGGTGAGGTTGTCGCCGCGGTTGACACCGGGGCGTGCCTCGCGCGCCGGCCCGTCGCCGTAGATCGCCTTGACGCGCGCGGCATGGGTCGGGCCATCCGGAACGCTCGCCGGGCGGTTCTTCGTCAGCTCTCTGCGCAGGGCGGGCACCACTTCGCCGCCGAGGATGTCGAGCTGCTCCAGGACGGTCTTCAGCGGGAGACCTGCGTGATCGATGAGGAACAGCTGGCGCTGGTAGTCGCCGAACGTGTCGCGCATAGCCGCGTAGCGGTCGATGACCTGCTGCGGCGAGCCGACGGTCAGCGGCGTCATCTCGGTGAAGTCCTCCATGCTGGGGCCGTGACCGTAGACGGGCGCGTTGTCGAAGTACGGACGGAACTCGTTCACGGCATCCTGCGAATTGGCGCGCATGAACACCTGTCCGCCGATGCCGACGATGGCCTGCTCAGGCGCGCCGTGGCCGTAGTGCGCGAAGCGCTGCCGGTACAGCTCGATCAGGCGCTGGTAGTGCTCCTTGGGCCAGAAGATGTTGTTCGCGAAGAAGCCGTCGCCGTAGTAGGCGGCCTGCTCGGCGATCTCCGGAGTGCGGATCGAGCCGTGCCACACGAACGGAGCCACCCCGTCGAGCGGACGCGGGACGGAGGTGAAGCCCTGCAGGGGCGAGCGGAACTTGCCCTCCCAGTCGACGACGTCCTCGTCCCAGAGCTTGCGCAGCAGCGCATAGTGCTCGATGGCGAGGGGCAGGCCCTGGCGGATGTCCTGACCGAACCACGGGTAGACGGGGCCGGTATTGCCGCGGCCGAGCATGAGGTCGGTGCGGCCGTCGGAGATGTGCTGCAGCATCGCGAAGTCTTCGGCGATCTTCACGGGGTCGTTCGTGGTGATCAGCGTCGTCGAGGTCGACAGGATGATGCGCTCGGTCTGCGCCGCGATCGCGGCGAGGGTCGTGGTCGGCGACGACGACCAGAACGGCGGGTTGTGGTGCTCGCCGATCGCGTAGACGTCGAGACCGACCTCTTCGGCGTGCTTGGCGATCGTGAGAGCGTCCTTGATCTTCTGGCGCTCGCTGGGGGTCTCCCCCGTGACCGGGTTCTGGGTGACGTCACTGACGGTGAAGAGTCCGAACTGGATGCCTGAGGTCTGGGCCTGGTCGCTCATGATGTGATGCTCCGGGTTCTCGAGGCGGATGCGGTGGCATCCGTGTCTATGCAACTGAATGTACCTGTTACAACGTCACCCAGGCAACTCTATTCCCGACCGATACCCTCAGGGGATGAGCAGTACCCCACAGACCGGATCGTTCTCCGGCTCGGCCGTCCGACCGCGCAGACGCGTTCCGTTCTGGGACAACGCACGTTACGCCTGCATCGTCCTGGTCGTCCTCGGCCACGCGATTCAGCGTCTGACCTACGACTCCGACATCGCGATGGCGCTGTACCTGTCGTTCTACGCGTTCCATATGCCGGCGTTCGCGATCATCGCCGGCTATTTCTCGAAGTCGACGCCGCCGACCAAACGGCAGATGTCACGGGTGATCACCGACATCCTCGTGCCGTATGTCATCTTCGAGGTGCTGTGGGCTCTGACCAAGTGGGCTTTCAAGGGCGAGGTGAACCCGAACCTCACGCAGCCGTCGTGGACGCTGTGGTTCCTGCTCGCGCTCGGCATCTTCCGCCTGGTGCTCCCCTACCTGTCACTGCTGCGCTGGCCGCTGGTGTGGGCAGTGCTCATCTCGGTCGGCGCCGGGTACCTGCCGAACGTCGACAGCACATTCTCGCTCTCGCGCACCCTCGGCTTCCTCCCGTTCTTCGTGCTCGGCTGGTGGGTGCACGAGCACGACCTCGTGAACCGACTGCGGCTGATCGATTTCCGTCCGTGGTGGCTGCGCGCCATCGCCCTGCTCGTCTTCGCCGTCGACGGGTTCATCGCGTGGAACTGGGTGAACGTCTGGAAGGGCGTCGACCTCGACACCTGGTTCTTCTACAACGACTCGTACTCCGACCTGGGCTCGCAGGAGTGGTGGTCCGGCGGCATACGCCTGCTGCTGATCGTCATCGGCCTGGTGCTCAGCGTGGCATTCTTCGCTCTCATCCCCCGAGGAAGCCACTGGTGGACGAAGTTCGGGCAGTACACGATGTATGTCTACCTGTTGCACTCGTTCGTGCTGTACCCGTTCCGCGAATCGGGCGTTCTGCGCTACGCGGAGCCGACCTGGATCTGGCTGCCGAGCGTCATCGTGCTTTCGGTCGCGATCGCCCTCGCTCTTGCCACCAAGCCCGTGCGCTGGGTGTTCCGGCCCCTGGTCGAACCGCGGGCACGCTGGCTGTTCTCGGACGAACGCCTCGCGGAGACCTCTCGCCGAGAAGACCCGACCGGCTCGCGCCGCCCGAGGGATCGCTGATCATTCGGCGGGCACGTCCGCACGGATGTGCCGTGCCGCATGCGCGACGTACCAGATGAGCACCACCAGCAGCAGCAGTTCCGCCGCGACGTAACCGTAGTGCAGCCAGGACTCACCGGGATCGCCACCGGCGATGATGATGTCGCTGCGCGCCGCGAGGGCCGGTCGGATGACGAACGATTCCACGACCATCACGAGCCACATCGCGCCGATCAGCAGCCAGCCGCGCCGCGACTCGCGCGGACGGGCCTGGCCGATCAGAGTCAGCACGAGCAGGATGATCCAACCCGCCACCGACAGTGCGATGAAAACCAGTCGCCCGAGCCCGAGGCCCAGCGCCGTGGTGATCCCGGGTGCCAGGAACTTCAGCGGCGTCTCCATGAAGCTCAGCCCCACGATCAGCCCGATCCACATGGCCGGCAGTAACAAACGAAGCGCAATCCACAGTCGAGGCACGCATCCAGGCTAGCCGCGACGAGATATCGCGAAACACTCGGGCCGGGGTGCGTGAACCCGACGTACTCTCAGGGCATGGCTGATCTGAACCTCCCCGTGCTCGACTTCTCTCTGCTCGATCAGGGACCGGATGCGGCCGCGAAGTTCCGTGACGAGTTGCGCGCCGCGACCCACGATGTCGGGTTCTTCTACCTCACCGGAACCGGTGTGACCCCTGAGCTCTCCGAGCGGCTTCGGCGGGCGGCGCGCGACTTCTTCGCCCTGCCCGAAGACGAGAAGCTCGCGATCGAGAATGTGAAGAGCCCGCATTTCCGCGGTTACACGCGCACGGGCGGCGAGCTGACCCAGGGAAAGGTCGACTGGCGCGAGCAGATCGACATCGGCCCGGAGCGGGATGCCGTCGACGAAGGCCCGACGTTCAACCGACTCGTCGGCCCGAATCTCTGGCCGTCGACCCAGCCCGAACTGCGTGCGGTCGCCGAGGAATGGCATGCGCACCTCAGCAGCGTCGCACGCAAGCTGATGCGTAGTTGGGCGTTGGTTCTGGGAGCCGACGAGTCGCACTTCGACTCCAGTTTCGATGACCCGGCGACACTGATGAAGATCGTGCGGTATCCCGGCACGGATGCTCCGGAACCGCAGCAGGGCGTCGGGGCGCATAAGGACGGCGGCGTGCTGACGCTGCTGTGGGTCGAGCCGGGCAAGGGCGGTCTGCAAGTTGAGCGGGGGGGCACGTGGGTCGATGCGCCCTCCGTGGACGGCGCGTTCGTCGTCAACATCGGCGAGATGCTCGAGTACGCCACCGGCGGTTACCTCAAGGCCACGAACCACCGGGTGATCTCACCGAAGGCTCCCGACGACCGCATCTCGGTGCCGTTCTTCTTCAACCCGGCCCTCGATGCGCAGGTGCCGATCATTGAACTGCCCGAAGATCTGAAAGCCGAGTCGCTCGGGGTGAGCGATGAGTCCTCGAACCCGATCCACGGTCTGTACGGCGAGAACGCCCTCCGGTACCGGTTGCGGGCGCATCCGAACGTCGCCGAGATCCACCACGCAGATCTGCTGGGCGCTCAGAGCGTCTGACCGCCGGTCTCGACGATTGCCCGGAGCGCCTGCAGGTGCGCGGCGAAGGCTTTCTGCCCCGCACCGGTAGAGCGCACCCAGGTTCTGGGACGGCTGCCGACATACCCCTTGCGCGCGGCGATATAGCCGGCCGCCTGCAGATGCGAGATCGCTTTGCTGAGGGCGGAGTCTCCTGCCTGGATGATGTCGGCAAGAGTCCCGAAGTCGATCTCGATGCCCTCCGAGAGCGATGCCATCAGCGAGAAGCGGATGGGACTGGCGAAGCTGTCGTCCAAGCGCAGACGCGGATGCGGCTCGCGCGCACGCGCGTCGTCCGCTTGGGCGGTCATCGGTGCTCAGCATTCCGCCGGTTCACGCGTGCTCACCGACCCTGTCGCCACGCCGCTCCAACACGACGAAGAGCACCGCGATGATCGCGCCGACGCCGCCAGCCGCGATCCACGTGGCCGGACCGAGCAGTGTCGGGGAGGCGATGACCATGACGAGCACGACGGCGGAGGCCGCCATGAGCGCCCAGTGCGGCCAGCGCCATGCGGCGCCGATGCTCGGCAGCCCCCACGGCTTCGAGTAACTGAGGATCCAGACGACGAGGCCGAGCAGAGGAATCATCGTCGCCACGGCGGAGACGAAATCGTTGGGAACCGCAGCCACGAAGATCGCCGCCCCCATCATCAGACCGATCACGGCCGTCCCGGTTGATTCGACGCGAGACAACGAGCGGTGAGCACGCCGGCTCACCCCGCTCGACCCACGAGCGAGTGCCAACTGTCTGATCCCGCGCGACAAAAAGGCGACGAAGGCGATGGCGCCGGGAACGAAGAAGAACGGTTCGGGGATCTGCGCGTCGAGAAGACGGAGCACGAACATGGCCGCGAAGCCGACGACGAGGACGACGATCAGTGCGCTCCAGCCCCACCATGAGTACCCCGTCGGTCGGCGCTGGGCACCGTTGCGCTCCTGCAGGCCCGCGCTGAGCTGGATCCACAGCCCCATGGCTACCAGCAGAAGAGGGAATGTCGCGCCCGCTTCACCGCGAAGCATGCTGAGCGCCAGCGTCACGTAGGCGCCGAGAACGGCACCGCTCACGATGTCCAGCCACCCCATCGCACGGCGGTCGATGCGCTCGTCGCGTCGTTTCTCGACGGCTCCGATCCCATCGAGGTACGCCTTTGCCACATCGGGCGACGGCGGCTCTGGCGACACGGATGCTGGTGCGTCGCGCTGATCCATCGGGTGCCTCCTCCGCCGACTTTCCTCGTGGAAAGTTCAATCACTTTCCTACCGGAAAGTTGATGAGGAGTCAATGACTCCGCGGGCTTAGCCTGGCTCCATGTCTGAGCAGTTCTTCACCGTCGGCCATTCCGACCGACCGATCGATGACTTCATCGCGCTGCTGCGATCGGCTGGGATCGAGAACGTCGTGGATGTGCGCAGGCTGCCCGGGTCCCGACGGCATCCGCAGTTCGATGAGGACTCTCTGCGCGAATCGCTCGGCGCCGCAAGCATCCGTCTCGATCGCATCGCCGAGCTCGGCGGCCGCCGGCCGGTGTCGCACGTCGTGCCTTTCGAGACCAATGCGTTCTGGCAGAACAGGAGCTTCCACAATTACGCCGACCATGCGCTCTCCGAAGAATTCCGCACCGGGCTCGACCGGTTGCTCACCCTCGGGCGCGAGCGACGGACGACCGTCATGTGCTCGGAGGCCGTCTGGTGGCGGTGCCATCGGAGGATCATCGCCGACCATCTGCTCGCCCGCGGTGAGGAAGTCTTCCATTTGATGGGACAGGAACGCAGACAACCGGCGGAGTTCACGGAGGGGGCCGTCGTCGACGGCACCGATGTCGTCTACCCCGTCTGAGCGCCGGGAACGACGAAGGCCGCCCCACACCCGGGGCGGCCTTCCAAGAAAGTTTTGCGCGATTGAACGCTGGTCGAATGCCTTATCGGCGAAGCCCCAGACGCTGGATCAGCGAGCGGTAGCGCTCGATGTCCACGCTCTGAAGGTAGCCGAGCAGACGACGGCGCTGACCGACGAGCAGGAACAGCCCACGACGCGAGTGGTGGTCGTGCTTGTGCTCCTTGAGGTGCTCGGTGAGGTCCTTGATGCGCTGCGTCAGCATTGCGGCCTGCACCTCGGGGGATCCGGTGTCACCGGGGTGCGTCGCGTACTCTTCGATGATCGCCTTCTTGACGTCTGCTTCCAGTGCCATAGATTCGATCCCCTTCCACTCGTTGCGCGGCGCCCGACGCCTGATGCGAGGGCTCTCTTTATCCGCGGCCGATCAAACGGCAACCTGTAGAGTCTACCAGTCCCCCGCCCGGATCTGGGACTCGACCAGTGCCGGGGAGAGCGCCGCAGAACGGGTAGCCTCATGAGGTGAACAGCGCCCTGATCGATCTGCGTCCGTTCCGGGCCAGTAAGGCGTTCACCCGGCTGTGGATCGGCTCCACACTGGCGGGCATGGGCGGCCAGCTCACGCTCGTCACGGTCATGCTGCACGTGTTCGAGCTCACCGCCAGCACCTTCGCCGTCTCGATGGTCGCCGTCGCCGGCCTCGTGCCGATGATCCTCGCCGGTCTGTACGGCGGGATGCTGGCCGACGCCTTCGACCGCCGCATCGTCGGTCTGGTCGCCGCCGTCTTCACCTTCGTCTCGACCCTGCTGCTCGCGGTGCTCACCTGGACGCAGCTGGAGACGATCTGGTGGCTGTACGCACTCAGCATCATCAACGCCGCCGCCAACTCCGTCGGACTCGCCACGCGCAGCGCGATCATTCCCCGGCTGCTCCCCCGCGAGCTGCTGGCATCGGCATCGGCGTTGAACGGCATCACGATCGGCATCATGGTCATGGCCGGGCCCGCTCTGGCCGGCATCCTCGTCGCCGCCACCGGTTACGGCTGGACGTACACGATCGACGTCTTCCTGATGCTCGCGATGTTCATGGGCTTGTGGACGCTCCCCGCCCTGCGTCCCGAGGGGACGATCGTTCGGCCCGGCTTGGAATCCCTCGTCGACGGCTGGCGGTTCCTCAAGCGCGCCCGCAACATCCGGATGCAGTACATCCTCGACATCATCGCGATGACGTTCGGCCAGCCGATGGCGCTGTACCCGGCACTGGGAACCGTTCTGCTCGGCGGGGGCGCCATCACCACCGGAGCCCTGACGTCTGCCGTCGCCGCAGGAACCTTCCTCTCGAGCCTGTTCTCTGGCCGCGTCGTGCGCTACCGCTGGCACGGACGCGGCATCCAGCGCGCCATCCAGGTGTACGGCGCCGCGATCCTCGCGTTCGGCGCTGTGCTGCTCATCGGGGTCTGGATGCCGCCGGCCAGCGAGACCGCGGTCAACCTCGGGCTCGTCATCGCCGCATGCATCGCGCTGGCCGTCTCCGGCGGTGCCGACAACGTCAGCTCGATCTACCGGAGCACGATGATGCAGTCCTCGGTGCCCGACAGCATCCGCGGCCGCCTGCAGGGCATCTTCGTCATCGTCGTGACCGGCGGCCCGCGAGTGGGCGCCCTCTACGCCGGAACACTCGCGACACTCACGTCACTGTGGTTCCCGCCACTGCTGGGCGGATTCATCGTCATCGTGCTGGTGGCGCTGCTCGTGCGACTCACGCCGCGATTCCGCGACTACGACGCGGAGAACCCCGTGCCCTGATGGACACGGGGTTCTCCGGCAGAGTGTCAGTCGGCCTGCAGTGAGCCCTGCAGGTCGAGGGTGATCGTGACGTCCTTGCCGACGAGCACGCCACCGGTCTCGAGCGCGGCGTTCCACGTCAGGCCGAAGTCTTCGCGGTTGATCGTCGTCGAAGCCGAGGCGCCGGCCTTGTAGTTGCCGTACGGGTCCTGCCCGAAGCCGCCGAACTCGAGCTCGAAGCTCACCGGCTTCGTGACGCCGCGGATCGTCAGGTCGCCATCGACGAAGAAGTCGCCGTTCTCGGCGCGTGCGCCGGTGGAGACGAAGTCCATCGTCGGGAAGTTCTCGGTGTCGAAGAAGTCGGCCGAGCGCAGGTGGCCGTCGCGTCCCTCATCGTTGGTGTCGACCGAGGTGACGTCGACGGAGGCCTCGACCTTCGCATCGAGCGGGTTCTCGGGGGCGACCAGCGTCGCGCTCTTCATACCGAAAGTGCCGCGCACCTTCGAGATCATCATGTGGCGGACGCTGAAGGTGACCTCGCTGTGGGAGGGGTCGAGGGTCCAGGTGCCCGAACGGTAGCCGGGGATGTCGATCGTGGTCATGCGGTGCTCTCCTTGAGATCAGGCCGCGTTCGCGGCGTACACCCGAACGTAACTCATATGCACGCGCATGTATTCCGAAGTATCCGGAAAAAGACGAAGGCCCCCGCTCGCAGCGCGAACAGGGGTCTTCGTACCGCAGCGCCGGATCAGCCGACGGCCACCAGGTCGATGATGAAGATGAGAGTCTTGCCGGAGAGGAAGTGCCCCGCGCCAGCCGGACCGTATGCCAGCTGCGGCGGAACGATGAGTTCGCGGCGACCGCCGACCTTCATACCGGGGATGCCCTCCTGCCAGCCCTGGATCAGGCCGCGCAGCGGGAACTGGATGGTCTCACCGCGACCCCACGACGAATCGAACTCCTCGCCGGAGTCGTACTCGACGCCCGCGTAGTGGACGGTGACGGTGTCGCCGGGACCTGCCTCGGCGCCGTCGCCGTCGATGAGGTCACGGATGGCGAGTTCTGCGGGAGCAGGACCGGTGGGGGCGTCGAACTCAGGCTTTGTGCGATCAGTCATGCCTCCATACAACCCGAGCGCCCGGCGTCGGTCAACGCGCTGATGCCCGCTGACAGCGAACAGAGGTCTTGACTTCCTCTGACCCCGGGTGCACCCTGGTGTCAGATCAACTCAGCGCCCGGGAGACTCGCAGGCATCGCCGCAGCACCGGGCGCTGAGTCTTGCTGCGGAGCGACTCTCGTCGGCGAAGCCGACCTGAGTCGCTCGCGCCGCAAGATTGAGCGAGCGCAGCGAGTCGAAACCTCCCAGATGCCGCCCGTGACGCTAATACGCCAGCAGCGCAGCCCTGGTCGCGCCCGTGCGGGTGAGCAGGGCGCGCTCGTCATCGGCAGCGAGCGGATCGCGTCCGGTGATCGCCCGCTGGCGGACGCCCGCCAGTGCGGTGGCATCACGGATGAACTGCTTCATCAGCGACCTGCGGTCGCCGCGCAGCGTCGCAGCCCACCGCATCCCGACCTTCCGTCCCGCCGGTGTCGCGAGCATCGTCACCTCCTCCGGGGTGAACCATCCAGCCGTGGCGTACTCCCCCAGGCGCTCTCTGGTCACTCGCGCCTCTTCGCGGCGCAGCGCCACGATCGCCAGGATGAACCCGATGAACAGCGGAACCTGCAGCGTGATGTACAGCGCGAGGAAGTCGGCGAACATCGCCGAGCCGTTCCAGAAGCCGTGCAGCAGCATAGCTCCGATGACACCGATGCCGCCCGCTCCGAGCACCGCGCTGCGGGACGCATGACGGCGGGCAGCCAGTCCCATCGCGAACCCGGTCAGGGCCGCGAACATCGCATGCGCGAACGGTGAGAGCAGCCCCCGCATGACGAAGGTCGCCGTCAGCTGCGAACCGCCGCCCTCGATCAGGCTGATGGCGAAGTACTGGATGTTCTCGGTGAAGGCGAACCCTCCGCCGACCAGCGCCCCATAGACGATTCCGTCGATGGGACCGTCGAAGGCGCGTCTGCCGATCAGGAAGATGATGAAGATGCCCAGCCCCTTGGCGAGCTCCTCGATGATCGGGGCCTGGATCACCGTACTGAGCACCTCGGTGGGCATACCGAGCATCATCGTGATGCCCAGGTCGACGAGGAGCGTGATCCCGATCGCCGCGATCGCTCCCCACGCGATCGCGAAAGCGATCAACGGCTTCGGCTCCGGTTCCCAGCGGTCGATGATGTAGACGCCGAAGAAGACGATCGCGAGCGGGACGAGCGCGATCACGAGTCCGATACCGGATGCCACGGCGCCCAGTGCCCACACGAAGTAGCCGATCAGGACGACCAGCACGAACCCCAGGATGCCGAACAGCCAGATCGAGACCGTGCGCCCCTTCTTGGCGGGAACCGGCAGCGCAGGCAGCGCAGGACCGGGGTCGGCCACCACGGGTGCCGGAGGCGTGTACGCCGTCGGCTGCGCGAGCGCGGACGCGTAGACCTGCCGCGCTCCGTGGTACTGACCGGGCTGGGGCGGACGATACTGCGGCTGGCTGTCCTGGGGGGCAGCGGGTCCTCCGAAAGTCATAGCCAAAGCCTAGAGGCATCGATACGACGGCCGCGATCGGCGACCGGTAGCGTAGAAGCATGCGTTTCGCTCATCTGCGCGGCTCGGATTCTGCCGGCATCCATCTCGCTGTCATCGAAGATTCCGCGGCTGTCCTCGTCGCCGACCTCCTGTCCCCCGCTCCGACGACGCTGCAGGAGCTCATCGAGGGCGGAGACGACGTGCTCGGCGCGCTGCGCTCGGCGCTGGCCGACGGCAGCGCCCCGCGGCATCCGCTCTCTGAATTCGGGTTCGCCTCCGCGGTGCTGAACCCTCCTATCATCCTCGCCATCGGGCTCAACTACGCGGCCCACTCCAGCGAACTGGGTCTGAAGACCGACACTGCACCGACGGTCTTCACGCTCTGGCCGAACTCGCTCACCGGCCACGACCAGGTGACCGCATGGCCGCGTTCGCTCAGTGAGTCCGTCGACTACGAGGCCGAGCTCGGCGTTCTCATCGGCGCCCCGGCGAAAGACGTCGCGGCCGCGAGCGCCCTCGACCATGTCTGGGGGTACACCGTCGTCAACGACATCACCGCCCGCGACATTCAGTTCGCCGAGGCGCAGTGGTCGCGCTGCAAGTCGTTCGATGGCTTCACCCCGACCGGTCCGTTCGTTGTGACCGCAGATGAGATCGCGGACCCGCAGGACCTGCACATCTGGACCACCATCGACGGACACACCGTGCAGGACGCCAGCACCGGGCAGATGGTCCGGTCCGTCGCGACCCTCATCGCGCACCTGTCGCAGTCGACCACCCTGCAGCCCGGAACACTGATCTCGACCGGAAGCCCCGGCGGAGCCGGCTACTCGCGCGACCCGCAGATCTTCCTGCGCGACCGCTCGACGGTGACGGTCGGCGTCGACGGCATCGGCGCACTCACCACGCACTGCCGCATCGACGGCTGAACGGGCAGCGCCCCGGTCGCCGTGCCGGTCAGATCTGGATCATGTCCTCCGGCGGGATGACATTGATCGCCGCCGTCGCGGCCTCCAGACCCGACAGCCGCGCCGGGGAGAGCTGCTTGGTGACCTCTTCGCGCGACATCAGCTCGGCCTCGACGACCAGGTCTGCGACGTTCCGATTGGTCAGCAGAGCGGTCTTCGCCAGCGCGGCCGCCGCGGCATAGCCGATGAACGGGGTCAATGCGGTGATGACGCCGACCGACGCTCCGACCATGGCACCCAGACGATCCTCGTTCGCGGTGATGCCGTCGACGCAGTTGACGCGCAGCGTCCACATGGCCTGACGCATCCAAGTGATCGACTGGAAGATCGAGTGCGCGATGACCGGCTCGAACGCGTTCAGCTGCAGCTGACCGGCCTCGACCGCCATCGTGACGGTCGTGTCGGCGCCGACGACCGAGAAGGCGACCTGGTTCACAACCTCGGGGATCACGGGGTTCACCTTGGCGGGCATGATGCTCGACCCTGCCTGCTTCGCCGGAAGATTGATCTCCCCGAAACCGGCCTGCGGGCCCGACGACAGCAGCCGCAGGTCGTTGCAGACCTTCGAGAGCTTGATCGCGTTGCGCTTGAGAGTCGAGGAGAACGACATGAATGCGCCGGTGTCGCTGGTCGACTCGACGAGGTCGGACGCGGTCTCGAGCTCGAGGCCGCTGATCTCGCGCAGGTGCTTGAGGACCGACGTCGAGTAGTCCGCGTGCGTGGTGATCCCGGTGCCGATCGCGGTGGCGCCCATGTTGATCTCGAACATCAGCTTGGCGTTCTCGGTGAGGCGCGAGTGGTCCTCGCCGAGCGTCGTCGCGAACCCGTGGAACTCCTGCCCGAGAGTCATCGGCACGGCATCCTGAAGCTGCGTGCGCCCGACCTTCAGCACGTCGTGGAACTCGACCGCCTTGGCGAGGAACGAGCGGCGCAGCAGCTCGAGCTCATCGAGCAGCGAACGCAGGTTCAGCGACAGGCCGATCTTGATCGCCGTCGGATAGACATCGTTGGTGGACTGGCTGCGGTTGGTGTGATCGATCGGCGAGAGAAACGCGTAGTCGCCCTTCTCACGCCCCGCCATCTCGAGCGCGATGTTGGTGATGACCTCATTCGCGTTCATGTTCGTCGAGGTGCCGGCACCGCCCTGGATGACACCGACCGTGAACTGGTCGTGGAACTCGCCGTCGATGACGCGCTGCGCTGCAGCATCGATCAGCTCGGCGCGCTGCTGGTCGAGGACGCCGATCTCGCGGTTCGCCCTGGCGCTGGCCTGCTTCACCATCGCGATCCCGCGGATCAGATCCGGGTACACCGAGATCGGCCGCTTCGTGATCGGGAAGTTGGCATCGGCGCGGGCGGTATGCACGCCCCAGTACGCGTCGGCGGGGATCTCCATGCTCCCGAGCGAATCGGTCTCGGTGCGGGTCGGTGCGGGCGCGTCAGATTCCATGTCACTTCCTCGTGGGTGGTGGCGGATGAAGTTCGGGGTGCTCCCATCCTATGCCGCGTGCACGGCGAGAGCCCGATGAATCAGTGACCGACGACGATGAGGAGGATGCCGGCGACGACCGCCAGCGCGCACAGGACGAAGCATGCGTACGCGCCGATGAGTGCGAGACGTTTCTGCCCTTCGCTGAGGGGGCTCTTCTTCGCCGCCTTGGCTGCCTGGCGCTCGGCACGCCTGACCTGCTTGTCCGTGAGGATCGTGATCGCATCGGTGAACTCCGCAGGCGTCACCACGGGAATCCGTCCTGCCCGCACGAGCAGCCGCAGCCCGGTGGCGTAGAACGTCACGATCGTCGCAGCTCCGAGCAGAGCGGCAACGAACACGCTGACGAACGCCATCCAGTCGATCTCGACGCTCATCGCCGTGCCTCTCGGTCGGCTGCCTCGTCGTCAGATGCGTCCCATTCGGCGAGGTCTGCGCGCGCACGACGGCTGGCGCTCAGCGACTCCCACTCCTGCGCGGCGCTCTGCGCTTCGGCGAGCTTTCGATGGGCGCGATCTGCCGCCTTGCGCGCCGCCTTGATCGCGGCGTCGGAGCCGCCGTTCTTCTTCAGCTTGCGCGCGCGCCGGGCGGCCTTCTCAGCATCCGCGGCCTTGCGCTCGGCGCGATCGAGCGCGCGGACGAGTTCCAGGCGCGTCTGCCGGCGCGTGGGCGGGGGGACATCGGGATGCTCGACGGCGCGGCCGGATTCAGCGACACCGCTCATCGCGTTCTCCGAGGTGACCGCGTTCCGCCGCGACCGCAGGAACAGGCCGACGATGATCACCACGGCGAGGACCGCGTCGATCGCCACACCCCAGTTGCCCAGCCACACCACCAGCAGTGCGGCCAGCGCCCCCACGGTCGCGGCCGCCGGGAGCGTCAGCAGCCAACCGATGGCGATGCGCCCGGCTGTGCGCCAGCGCACCGTCGAGCCGCGACGGCCCAGGCCAGAGCCGATCACCGAACCGGACGCCACCTGCGTCGTCGACAGCGCGAACCCGAGGGCGCTGGAGGCGAGGATCGTG
Organism: Microbacteriaceae bacterium; assembly: GCA_052085045.1. Classification (GTDB taxonomy): domain Bacteria; phylum Actinomycetota; class Actinomycetes; order Actinomycetales; family Microbacteriaceae; genus Microbacterium. Next base: position 48,364 of record JBQDFB010000003.1, read on the forward strand.
GCCGCTGTCGAACTCTCGGCCGAGAATCCCTGTGCGGGCTTGACCTCGGTGAGCCCCTTGCCGAGCGTGCGGATGATCCGCCATCCGCCCAGGTACGTGCCCAGGGCGATCGTGAACGCGCAGGCGACGATCACCCAGAGATACGGATCGGCGTGATCCTGGCTCTGCCAGCCGATCGTGATCAGAGCGAGGGTGATCACGCCCATGGTCTTCTGCGCGTCGTTGGTGCCGTGCGCGAGGGCGACGAGGGATGACGTGAAGATCTGCCCCCACCGGAAGCCGTCGCGTCCATCGGGCCTGCCGTCGTACCGCCGCGTGATCGAGTAGGCGAGCTTCGTCGCGACGTACGCGATGATCCCGGCCGTGAGCGGGGCGATGAGGGCGGGCAGCACGATCTTCGACAGCACCATGCCGAAGTCGATCCCGCCGAGTCCGACCCCCACGAGCGTCGCGCCGATGAGCCCGCCGAACAGTGCGTGCGAGGAGCTGGAGGGCAGACCCAACAGCCAGGTCAGCATGTTCCAGGTGATCGCGCCGATGAGCCCGGCGAAGATCACGGCGAGGAAGAGCTCGGCCCCGGCCTCGAGGATCGATCCCTCGTTGATGATGCCGTGCGAGACCGTCTTCGACACCTCGGTCGAGAGGAAGGCGCCGACGAGATTGAGCACCGCAGCCAGCAGCACCGCGGTCTTCGGCTTGAGCGCCCCCGTAGCGATCGGCGTGGCCATCGCGTTAGCGGTGTCGTGAAAGCCGTTCGTGAAGTCGAAGAAGAGGGCCAGTGCGATGACCAGCACGACGATGAGGGCTGCGGTCTCCACCATTCGCTTTCAGATCGAGGAATCTGGAATGTGTGCCGACGTGATCGGCGTGGTGAACGAAGAGTTCACCGCGGGTTTGCTGTCCGTTAACCGGCCCCGATAAATCCTCGCACCGGGCACACCTTCGGTCAACTCGACACGGGATAGCGTGGAACGGTGACCAACGCACCCATCGCCGCCCGCCGCTCACACGTCCGCACGCACCACGGAGACGTCTTCGACGACCCATACGAGTGGCTGCGCGAGAAGGAATCGCCCGACGTCGTCGCGCATCTCGAGGCGGAGAACGCGCACGCCGACGAGGCGACAGCACACCTCGAGGGTCTGCGCGAACAGCTGTTCCAGGAGATCAAGGGCCGCGTGCAGGAGACCGACCTCTCGGTGCCGTCGCGGCGGGGCGACTGGTGGTACTACAGCCGGAGCGAAGAGGGTGCGCAGTACGGCATCCACTGCCGGGCCGCAGCCGCGCCCGGCGACTGGACTCCCCCGACGCTCACACCGGGCATTCCGGTGCCCGGCGAGGAGATCCTGCTGGACGGCAACGCCGAAGCCGAGGGTCACGAGTTCTTCTCCCTCGGCGCGTTCGATGTGTCCAATGACGCCACGAAGCTGCTCTGGGCGCCGGACTACGAAGGTGACGAGCTCTACACGATCCGTGTGCGCGATCTGGTGACGGGTGAGACCCTCGCCGAGGAGATCCCGCAGACGGGGGGAGGATTCTTCACCCCTGATGGCGCGGCGATCGTCTACACGACCCGCGATGAGGCCTGGCGTCCCGACACCCTGTGGCTGCACCGGCTCGGCACGGAGGTCGCCGACGATGTGAAGCTGTTCCATGAGCCCGATGAGCGGTTCTGGCTGGGCGCTGGCCTCACCCGCAGCCGCCGATACCTCGTGATCGGCGTCGGTTCGAGCATCACCACCGAGGAGTACCTCGTCGACCTGCGCCGTGAGATCACCGCTGAGCCGCAACTGATCTGGCCGCGGGTCGAGGGCGTCGAGTACGAGATCGACCACGCCGTCGTCGAGGGCGAGGACCGCCTGCTGATCCTGCACAATCAGGATGCTCTCGATTTCGAGCTCGTCTCTGTCGCAGCATCCGACCCTCAGGGCGAGCGGCACGTGATCATGCCGCACGAGGCCGGGCGGCGGATTCTGGGCGTGGACTGCTTCCGCGATTTCGCCGTCGTCGGGTATCGCAGCGAAGGACTGGAGCGGATCGGACTGCTCGACTACTCCTCGGATGCCGTCGAGGAGCTCACCTTCGACGAGCCGCTGTTCTCGGCGGGACCGGCCGGCAACCCCGAGTGGCACGCGCCGTTCCTGCGCCTGTCGTACACCTCGTTCGTGACGCCGGCGACCGTCTACGACCTCGATCTTGCGACCCGCGAGCTCGTGCTGCGCAAGCAGCAACCGGTGCTCGGCGGGTACGAGGCATCCGAATACGCGCAGGAGCGCCGGTGGGCCGAAGCATCCGACGGCACCGCCGTGCCGATCTCGCTGGTGTGGAAGAAGTCGTTCGGTGCGCCGGGCGGAGACGCGCGCCCCCTGCATCTGTACGGGTACGGCTCGTACGAGCACTCCATCGACCCCGGGTTCTCGGTCGCGCGGCTGTCCGAGCTCGACCGCGGCGTCGTCTTCGCGGTCGCGCACGTTCGCGGTGGCGGCGAGATGGGCCGGAGCTGGTACGAGGACGGCAAGCTGCGCAATAAGCGCAACAGCTTCACGGACTTCGTCGCGTGCGCCGAGCATCTCATCGACACCGGCGTGACCTCACCCGAGCGGATGGTCGCCGAAGGCGGCAGCGCGGGCGGGCTGCTGATGGGTGCAGTCGCGAACCTCGCTCCGACCAGGTTCGCCGGCATCCTGGCATCCGTCCCGTTCGTCGACGCACTCACGTCGATCCTCGACCCGTCGCTGCCGCTCACCGTCATCGAGTGGGACGAGTGGGGCAACCCGCTGCACGACCCCGAGGTCTACGAGTACATGAAGTCGTACACGCCGTACGAGAACGTGCAGCCAGGCGGCGCCTACCCGCGCATCCTCGCCATGACGTCGATCAACGACACGCGTGTGCTTTATGTGGAGCCCGCGAAGTGGGTCGCGGCGCTCCGGCACGCCGGCGCGAAGGACGTGCTGCTCAAGTGCGAGATGGCGGCTGGTCACGGCGGCGTGAGCGGACGCTACAACGCCTGGCGTGAGCGCTGCTTCGAGCTCGCCTGGATGCTGGACACCCTCGGCCTCGCCTGAGCGGCGCGGGCCGGGCTGCCCGGGTCGTCGCCCCGGTCGCCCCGCCCCATCGGCCCGGGCGCACGGTGCATGTCTGGGTTGTTGCGGGTCAACGACGCCGGGACTCGCCGTTTCCCTGACACCCCCTGTGGGATGTCTGGGTTGTGGCCGGTATTCCGACCGTGCACCCGCAGCTTCCCAGACAGGCACTCGCTCTGCACAACACAGCGACGGCGCCAGTTGTCCACATCTCGCGGATCTGAGGGCTCCGGGCGGCCGTTGATCAGGCTTTGATAGCCGGATGACTCGACGCAGATCTCTCCCGCTTGAACTGTGCAACGGGCCTTTCACCGTCTCGGCGGCACGAGAACACGGCGTGTCTGCGTCGCGTCTTCGTGCCAAAGACCTCGAGTCGCCCACGCGTGGGGTACGTTCGCTCGCCGGACCGGCTGCCGAACCGGTGGATTTCGAGAACGAGACGTCGACGCAGCGTTTGACTCGCCTGCGCGAGGACATGTGCGAACGGGCACGAGCGTTCGCCCCTGCGCTGACGCCCGCCCAGTTCTTCAGTCACGACACCGGGCTCGCGCTGATCGGAGCGCCACTGCCGTACTCGACGAACACGCAGCTCGACCTGCACGTGTCCGTGCGGCGGCCAGCGCCGCAGCCCGAGCGCAAGGGCGTGACCGCGCACCGACTTCAGACACGTGTGGCGGCGCGATGGACGACAAAAGATCTGCCGATCGAGCAACCGGCTCGGATGTGGCGGCAGGTCGCCGCCACCTGGAGTCTGGATGACCTGATCGCCGCCGGAGATTTCCTCGTGCACCCGCGCAAGGGACTGATGACCATCGACGATCTGTGGGCCGAAGTCCATGACGCCGGAGACGTGCGCGGCATGCTCCGACGCGCGCTCCTCGAGATTCGGGAGGGTGCGGAGAGCCCGAGGGAGACTGCCCTCCGACTGGCCATCACGCGCGCGGGTCTGCCCCACCCGGAACTCAACTGGAACCTGCATGACGACGCCGGCAGGTTCATCGCGCGGCTCGACATCGCCTATCCGCGGTATCGCGTTGCAGCGGAGTACGACGGTCGCCAGCATGCAGAGGAGGTCCAGTTCGCCAAGGATGCTGATCGCTGGGACGACATCCGCACGCACGACTGGACCCTGGTGCGTGTGCTCAGCCATCACCTGCATCCCGACCCTCAGCCGGCGATCGACAAGGTCGCGCAGGCGCTCATCGCCGCAGGTTGGCGGCCGGGGCGTCGATGACATGTCGGAGAAACTGCGGGTCGCGGCATCCGCAACCGTCACCTATCCCGACACGCTCCGGAGCGTGTCGGGAAGAGGCGGGTGCGACGTCGGAACACCCGCAACAACCCCGACATGCCGCGGTCGGGCAAGTAGGCGCGGCGGACGCGCCGCGCCGCGGCAGACAGGACGCGCCCGGGCAGGCGCGGGCAAACAGGAGGGGCCCGGGCAGGCCCGACCGGGCGGATCAGCCGAAGAGGGCGGCGGCCTCGTCGTAGCGGTAGCGGGGCACGGTGTTGAGCTCGCCGAGGGCCTCTTCGAACTCGACGCGCACGATGTCGGTGCCCTTCATGGCGACCATCTGTCCCCAGGCGCCTTCGACGATGGCGTCTGCGGCGTGCAGGCCGAGCCGCGTGGCCAGCACTCGGTCGAAGGCCGACGGCGACCCGCCGCGCTGAATGTGGCCGAGGATCGTCGCCCGCGTCTCAATGCCCGTGATGCGCTCGATCTCAGGCGCGAGCTGATCACCGATGCCTCCCAGCCGTGGGCGGTTGAAGGCGTCGAGGCCCTTATCGCTGTACGCCTCGTCCATACCCTCAAGAGTGAAGCCCTCCGACACGACGACGAGCGGCGCACGACCTCGTTCGTGAGCGCTGGCGACCTGTGCCGCGATCTCGTCGATCGACATCGACACCTCAGGGATGCAGATGACGTGGGCGCCGGCGGCCATTCCGGCGTGCAGGGCGATCCAGCCGACGTGCCGACCCATGACTTCGGCGACCATGCACCGCTGATGGGAGTCGCCGGTGGTGCGCAGGCGGTCCATCGCGTCGGTGGCGATGTTGACGGCGGTGTCGAAGCCGAAGGAGTAGTCCGTGGCGCGCAGGTCGTTGTCGATCGTCTTCGGCACGCCGAGCACGTTCAGTCCGTCCTTCGACAGTCGATCGGCTGCGGCGAGAGTGCCCTCCCCACCGATCGCGATGATGCCGTCGATCTTGTGCCCGTACAGCGTCTTGGCGATGTTCTCCGCACCGCCGCGCTCGCCCTCGTACGGATTCGTGCGGCTCGTGCCGAGGATGGTTCCGCCGATCTTCGACAGGCCCTTGACCTCGTGGCGGGTGAGCGGCATGAAGTCACCCTCGACGACGCCCCGCCAGCCATCGCGGATGCCGACGAACTCAAAGTCGTACGACGTGGTGCCCTTGAGCACGACGCCGCGGATCACCGCGTTGAGGCCGGGGCAGTCGCCGCCGCTGGTGAGGATGCCGATCTTCATGCTGATGCCTTCAGACGTTTCGAGAGCTGGGGGAACGGGCGACGCTGCCTGCTCTCGACCCTAGTGGCCGCGACCGCCGGATGCCATTCTCGAGGGCGCGAGAACCGCCGATCTTGCCGGGCCTGCCGACCGGTATGGGCGATCTTGCCGCGAGCGGACCGAATCAGACCGAAATCTCCCGAAAGAACCGGAGTTCTTAAGTCCGATTCAGGCGCCGAGCGCCTCGCGCAGCAGATGCATCAGGGCGCCGAGCTGCACGGTCTCGCTCGCCGTCTCGTCGACAGCCTCACCGTCGAGCGCGCGCGCCGCGAGCCCCTGCTTCTGGTCGATGAGCTCGGCGATCTTCGTGTCGAGCGTGTGTGCGGCAATGATGCGCCACGCCGTGACCGGTTCGTCCTGACCGATGCGGTGCACGCGGTCGATCGCCTGGGTCTGCTCGGCCGCGGTCCAGCTGAGCTCGGCGAGCACGACGTTCGATGCCGCCTGCAGGTTGAGGCCGACACCGGCTGCGGTGAGCGAACACACCGCGACACCGACGCCCTCATCGCCGTTGAAGTCGTCGATCGCCTGCTGGCGCGCGGGCGTGGTCTGATCGCCGCGGATCGAGACATAGCGGATACCAGAGGCCGCGAAGTGCGCCTCAGCCTGGTCCATGACGTCGATGTGCTTGGCGAAGAAGACCACCTTGCCCACCGAGCGCTGCAGTTGTGCCGCATAGTCCGCGGCGAGCACGGCCTTGGCCTGACCGATCTTGCGCACCATCGTGAAGACGTTGTCTCCGCCGGTGCCGGCCGCACGCGACTCCTCGAGTTCGCCGGTGGCCACCAGCCGCACGATGTCCTCGTCGATCTCGCCCTCGGCGAGTCCGCGGTCTCCGCGCGCTGCGATGATGCGGCGGTACTTCGCAGCCAGCCGCTCCCCCAGCTCGCGCTCGGCCTGACGGATGCCGCGGCCGAACTCGTCGTCCAACTGCACCGGCAGATCGGCGATCAGCTTGTCGGGCAGGTCGGCGGCGACGTCCTTCTTCTTGCGCCGCACGATGCCCATCGAGATCACCGCGTCGCGCGCCTCGCCGTAGAACGGCTTCTCGGCGGGCGTGAGGCCCGTGGCATCCAGCTTCTCCATCAGCTCGGTGCCGGGCTTGTCCCCCGTCGTCCAGCCGAGGAACCGCCAGATCGCGTCGAAGTCCTCGACGTCGTTGATCAGCGGTGTGCCGGTCAGCGCCATCATCAGCGGGTCGCGCTTGCGCTCGCGGATGCGCGATGCCAGCGCCAGGACGTTCTGCGAACGCTGCGAGCCGAGGTTCTTGATGAAGTGCGCCTCATCGACGACCATGCCCTGCAGTCCGATCGAGCCGAGCCAGGACAGGTGCCGGTCGAGGATCTCGTAGTTCACGATGAACACGTCGGCGAAGGCGTCGATGTCGACGCCGTCGCCCTGGATGACGGTCGCGCGACGCTGCGGCGTCCACCGCTCGACCTCGCGCGCCCAGTTCATCTTCACGACGTTGGGGACGACGACAAGCAGCGGGTACGCATCGGCGATGGATGCTGCGAGCACCGACTGCGCGGTTTTGCCGAGGCCCGGCTCGTCCGCGAGCAGGAAGCTGCGGTGGCCCGCACGCACCGATTCGAGGAAGCGCGACTGGTGCACCATCACCTCGAGCCCCTTGGGCGAGATGTGGTCGTACTCGGGGACCGGAGGCAGCGCCATCGAGGCCGTGGACCCCCCGGCGCCGGTCTCGAACGCCTTGTACAACGGACCCATGAGCTCCCAGCCGTCCAGGCGGCGGCGCGGAGTGGTGGTCGTCCGCGGCGTGAGGTCGGGCGCGAGGAAAGGATTGGCGAGCTGACGCGATTCGACGGCGGGCGGCGTCACCTGCCGTTCGGCGAGAGCAGCCGGCACGACGGGCGCCTGCACCGGTGCGACATCGGTGATGATGAGCTCTTCCGGCGCGAGCTCCGCGCCGGATTCGAGCAGCCAGTCGCGGCGCATGCGCTGGGCGACCGGGCTGGTGGCCTGATCGGCCTCGAGCAGCTGGATCAGCGAGGTGTCTCGCGCGGCCGTCTTCGCCAGGATCGTGGCGACGCCGTCGAGACGCTTGAGCAGTTCGGCGCGCGCGGAGTCGGCGAAGGCGTCATCAGCCTTCACCCGAGCGCGCTCTTCGCGCACCAGGAATGCGATGACCTGGAACTTCACCCGGTTCGTGGGGCCGAGCTTGCCGCGCTGCGCCTTCGCCTCGATCTCGCGCACCTTGCGCGCGAGGATCGGGATCAGCGGGGCCTCGTCATCACGACGGGTTGTCTTTCTGCGCCGCGTCGCGGCTGCTGCCGTAGTCGGCATGCTCCTCCTGAGCGTGAGTGCCGGTGCGCCATCAGAGGCGAACCGTGCCGTACGTGTCGTCCGCGTGTGGTGTAAGCCATGACCGTGCGGAGTTCGTTCTCGCGCTCAGCGATGCGTGAAATCCGCACCCGCAACGTCGAGAACCACTCTCATCCTAGAGCATCGGCGGCGAGAATCGCGCGCGTGGCCTCGACATCCGCCGACATCTGCGTCCGCAGCGAGTCCATGCCCTCGAACGCGACCATGCCCCGCAGGCGCTGCGCGAACTCGACTGTCACGTCGTGTCCGTACAGATCGAGCCCGTCTTCGTCGAGCACGTGCGCCTCGACCTGTCGGACGAGCACGTCGTCGAACGTGGGGTTGGTACCGACTGATACGGCAGCCGGGTAGCGGATTCCGGTCTCATGGTCGTCGAGCCATCCTGCGTAGATTCCGTCGGCTGGCACGAACGCGTCGGTGGTCTCGGAGAGGTTCGCCGTGGGGAATCCGAGCTCGCGGCCGCGCTTGTGGCCGTGCACGACCTCGCCGCGCACGTCGACGGGGCGGCCGAGCACCTGCGCCGCCGTGGCGACGTCGCCCTCGGCGAGCAGCTCACGGATCCAGCTCGACGACACGCGCCGGTCGGAGCCGTCGATGAACACGTCATCGACGACGTCGACGATGAAGTCGTAACGCGGCCCCAGCTCGCGCAGCAGGTCGGGAGTGCCGGCGCCGCGGTGGCCGAATCGGAAGTCGCGCCCCACGAGCACGGTCGACACCCGCAGGGCTCCGACGAGGATCTCTTCGACGAAGTCCTCCGCCGAGCGCGATGCGAGCTCCTGGTCGAACGTCAGCACCAGCGTGGCGTCGATCCCCAATTCGCCGAGAAGCTCGAGCTTGCGATCGACGGAGACGACGTTGACCGGGCAGAGCTCCGGGCGCAGCAGCGCGAGCGGGTTGCGGTCGAAGGTCACCGCGACGGCGCGGGCATCGGATGCCGCGGCATCCGCCTTGAGCCTCTCGATGACCGCTCGGTGACCGGCGTGCACGCCGTCGAACTTACCGATCGCGACGACCGATCGCCCGAAACCAGCGGGGATCTCGCTCGGGTCGCGGAAGACGATCATGCGGCAACCTCCTGCCGGTGTGCGGTGGCGGCAGTCTCCGCCGGCCGGTGCGTCCGCAACCACCAGATGCCGAATACGGGCAGCACGAGCGGAATGAACAGATATCCGCGTCCGAATACCGACCACACCGAATCGTGTTGGAACAGTTCGGGGGCGGTGAGGCTCAGCGTGCCGACGATGAGGACGCCGGCGAGTTCGAAGACGATGGCCACCCAGGCGACGGCATACCATCCACGTCTACCGGCGAAGACGAGACCGAGCGTGGCGATGATGTAGACGACGGCGGCGAGCGCAGAGAGCGCGTACGCCAGCGGCGCCTCGTCGAATCTGCGGAAGATCTGCACGAAGCTGCGCCCGGTGGCGGCGAGCGCCATGATCGCATAGACGATGACGAGAACGCGGCCGATGCCGGTCATCCGAGAGCGATTGTCGGTGGTGGTCATAGCGTCTTCCATCCTAAGCGCGCGGCCCGGTGCCGGATGTGCGGTGCGTGCTACGCCACCTGGACGGTCCAGATCACTTCCATCCGCCACAGCATGATCGCCACCGCCAGCGAGAGCAGACCCAGGATGACGGTGCTCCACCGGCTGCGCTCCACGAGCGCCCAGGTCACCCCTCCGACCGGCAGCAGCACGGCCGAGACCAGGTAGACCCAGAACTCCAGCAGGTCGCCCGTGGGCGGGTTCCCCGCGAGCGGTGCGATGATCGCGATGACCACTTGGACGATCAGCAGCAGCTCGACCAGCGCGAGCGCACCCACGGTGTAGTCGCTCGGGCGCCGCCCCATCAGTCCCACGATCGCGGCGAAGAGGCCTGCCGCGACGGCGACGACCATCTGCACGATGGTGAACCACAGGATCATCGGATCTCCTCGGGCATGTTCATGGCGCTCTTGAGGTCGCGTGCGCGGCGTTCCACGATCCCGACGAGCGCGCCGTCGGGATCAATTGCCGCAGCCTGGGCTCCCCCGAGCCGCTCGGCCTGGTCGAGGAGCCGTTTGCCGTGGCGCAGGTCGCGGGCCTCTTCTGCGGTGACGTCGAGCCGCTGCAGCACCTGCGATGCGGCGGCACCGGCGCTCAGCGGCCGTGCGCCGTCGAGATCGTCGATGCCGACAGCATCCGCGACGTCGAACGGCCCGACCCTGGTGCGGCGCAGCGCGGTGAGGTGTCCGCCGACGCCCAGGCTCGTCCCCAGGTCACGGGCGAGGGCGCGCACGTACGTTCCCGAAGAGCAGTCCACGACCACGTCGAGGTCGATGGCATCGGTGGTGCGGCGCTCTGCGAGCACCTCGAAGCGCGACACGGTGATGGCGCGGGAGGTGAGCTCGACCTCCTCACCGGCGCGGACTCGGTCGTAGGCTCGGCGCCCGTCGACCTTGATGGCAGAGACCGAGCTCGGCACCTGCGAGATGTCTCCGGTGAGGGCGGCGATGCTATCGCCGAGCAGCGCGGGGGTCACAACATCCATCCTCTCCGCGTCCGCACGCGCGACGATCTCCCCCTCGGCGTCGTCCGTCGTCGTCGCCTCGCCGAGCCGGATTGTGGCGAGATAGGTCTTGTCGGCGCCGACGACGTAGGTGAGCAGCCGGGTGGCGCCTTCGATACCGAGCACGAGGAGCCCGGTGGCCATCGGATCGAGCGTTCCCGCGTGGCCGATCTTGCGGGTTCCGAACGCCCGGCGAGTGCGGGCGACGACGTCGTGACTGGTCAGCCCGCCGGGCTTGTCGACGAGGAGGATGCCGGGTGCGACCATGCGTCCAGCCTACCGACGCGGGTAGCGCTCCTCTTTCGGCGAACGCTCCGCCTAGGCTGACGAGGTGCCTGCCCGTTCGCTGCCCCCGTCGCGTCTCGCCGAAGAACTGTCGCAGTGGTACCGCGGCAATGCCAGGGACCTGCCGTGGCGCCGCCAGCCGTTCCACGACCGGTTCGGCGCGTGGGGCACTCTCGTCAGCGAGTTCATGCTGCAGCAGACGCCCGTCTCACGCGTCATCCCGCACCTGGCGGCCTGGTTGGAGCGCTGGCCGACGCCGACGGCGATGTCGCGCGCGACCCCGGCCGAAGTCGTGCAGCAGTGGGCGAACCTCGGGTACCCGCGACGTGCACTCTGGCTGCACCGGGCGGCCGTCGAGATCACCGAACGGCACGGCGGCGAGGTGCCGCGCGACGTCGATGCCCTGCTCGCACTCTCGGGCATCGGAGACTACACGGCGCGCGCGGTGGCCACGTTCGCCTTCGGCGACCGGCATCCCGTCGTCGACACCAACACGCGGCGGGTGATCGCCCGCGCCCTCGACGGCCGTTCACAACCGGGCCCGGCCGCCCGACGCGATCTGGCGGCGATGGCTGCGCTGCTGCCCGAAGGCGACGCCGAGTCCGCGGTGTTCAACGCCGCGGTCATGGAGCTCGGCGCCGTGGTGTGCACCGCGCGTGCGCCCCGCTGCGACCGCTGCCCGATCGCCGACTCCTGCGCGTGGGTGGCCGCGGGTCGTCCGGACACCGGCGATGACCGGCCCCGGCAGGCCCGATACGAGGGGTCGGATCGTCAGGCCCGCGGGGCAGTCCTTCGAGCGCTGCGCGACAGCGCGGACGCCGCCGTCTCCGTGGATGCCGTGATCCATGATTGGGCCGATGCGGCGCAGCGCGATCGTGCGATCGATTCGCTGGTCGCAGACGGACTGATTGAAGCGGTCGACGGGTCACTCCGCCTCCCCCGCTGACGGCAGCGCTCGGCGGGGCCTCAGAGGTGACGCCCGGTCCGGTGCGCGAGGGCGGTCAGCTCGACGCGATTGCGGACGCCGAGAGTGCTCATCACCCGCCCGATATGAACCTCCACCGTGCGGACCGAGATGTCCAGCGCGGTGGCGACCTCGCCGTTAGTGAGGCCCTCGATGACGCGCATGGCCACCTCGAGCTCGCGGTCCCTGAGCACCGCCGACCAGGCGACGCGGCAGTTCTCGACGGGGTCGATGTCGGTGACGATCGCGATCGGCGCCGTCGGCTCCTGACTCCGCGCGTTCAGGTGAGCGCCGAGCCGGGCTATCCGATCATCCACGACGTCGCGCCATGCCGGGGTTCCAGCGTCTTCGAACAGGCTGCGCGCCGCGCGCAGGTGACGTCGCCCGGCGAGCACGTCGCCGTGGACGACACAGGCGGATCCGAGCAGTGCCTCGACCCTTCCCCGGCAGAACGACGAGCGCAGTCCGCGCCCCGCGGCCGCGATGTCGTCGTGCTCTCGCCGCCAGCTCGCCTCAGGCAGCCGTCGGATGCGCACGAGCAGTTCGCGCGTTGTGCGCTGCTCGGGAGGCTCCACGCGCTGCCGATCGGCGATCGGCCCCACCTCGTCAAGTCCCAGCAGGCTCAGTGCTGACTCTTCCGCTCCCCGGTCGTGCCAGAGCGCGAGCTCCGAGTCGGCCTGCTCCCGCGCGCCGCCGAGGTAGGCAGACAGTCCCCGATCGACGATCGCGTCGATCCGGATGCCGCGGGGCAGCGTCGCCGCCAGGGTCTGGGGCAGCACCCCCGTACCGCCGAGGGCGTTGATGTCGAGACGGCGGGCCAGTACCGCGCCCAGGCCCGCGAACGGGACGCCGATCGGAAGGTCGATGGATGCCGATGACAGCCGTTCGCGCGCCGTTCCGATGTCGCCGCGCCAGAAGTGCAGCAGCGCTTCGGTGACGGCGAGATGAGCGCCCACGAGCGGGCTGCGTTCGAAGCCGGCCATCAGTGGGTCCGTCTCGCTGATGTGCGCAGAGGATGTGCGGGCCAGCAGCTGCAGCCCGCGTTCGACGTCGCCGTCGACAGCGGCTCGCAGCGCGCCGACGACACCGCCCGAGAACGGTCCGGGCGCGGCGACGCTGTCGTCGTCGCCCGTCTCGCCGGTGAGGATCCAGCACAGGGTGACGGCCGGTTCTCGGATCGCTCCGCCGGCCCCCGCGCGCGCGTCGGCGTCACGCAGCTCTGCCAGCCACATCCGCATCGACGTCGTCGCAGCGCGCTCAGCGCACATCACCGCCGCCAGCCCCGCCGTGCGCGCCCAATCCCACCACTGCTGGGGGTCTGCTGTTCGCGGACGGTGCTCTGCCGCGTCGATGGTGGGGATCATCCCGTGCGCGCACGTCTCGGCGATGAGCAGGCTGCCCAGTGCCCGGCTGCGCACCGACACGTCGCTCTGTGGGAAGAGTCCGCCGAGCCAATCACCGGCGTCTTCGAAGCAGCCCGAAGCGACCGCGGCCGAGCCGGCGATCAGCCGGGCTTCATCGCGGTCGGGCCCCTCGGCGTGATCTGCGGCCTCGACGGCGACGATGAAAGCCAGATCCGTGTGGCCGGAGTCAGACAGCTCGCGGGCTGCTGCGATGAGGTCGGGGGCGACAGCGGGCGTCCGCTCGAACGCACCGCATGCCAGGTGCCAGGTCGCCCGCAGTGGGGCAAGGCGCTGCCGAGATCCGTGCTGTCCAGCCTCATGCGGCACGGCATCGCGCTGTCGATGCGCCGTCTGCAGGCGTTCGTGCGCGCTGATCAGGTCTGGGGCCGATGCCGTGTGCTCCAGCCAGATCGCCATGCGCTCGTCGGTGAGTCGACAGCGCCCGTTGGAGATCCTCAGGTGGGTGCCCAGCACTCCGGTCGCGAGGGTCTGTGCGGTCCGCTGCGATGCGGCGAGCAGCAGGTCGAGATCGTCATCGGTGCGGAGGGCTGCCAGCAGGAGCACCCGGAGATCGTCGTCGACGAGTTCGAGGCTGTCGAAGGATCGTGAGATCGAGGGCACGAGCGGGAGCAGTCGTGGCAGCATCCGCTGTCCGGTGCGCTGCGCGTCTGTCAGCTCCGCCGCCACTTCGTGCACCGTCAGCGCATCGCCGTTGAGCCGCCGGAGCAGCTTCGCGACGACGTGCGGTGCGGTCGGACGGCCGGTCGCGAGCAGCTCGGACACGATCTGGCGGACGCCGATCGCCGTCGACTGCGAGGGCAGGTGGTCCTGCCGTGCCGTCTTCATCGAACGTCGTCCCAAACTTCTCAGCCACGCGTCGCCATCCGCGAGCCGACGACGGCGAAAAGGCTAACAGGTGTGCGGGCCGTCAGCTACTTCGCTTCGTCGTCGCCGTCATCTGCACGGACGTACGGATCCGCTTCACCGGCGTGGGTCGCCGAAGACGCCATCTTCGCCACTTCGGCGTCGCGCTCCTGCGCCTCGCGCAGCAGCGCAGAGATGTTGTCGGCGTTCTCCGGCAGAGCATCGGGGATGAACTCCAGCGTCGGCACCAGACGGGTGCTGAGCTGACGACCGACTTCGCTCCGCAGCATCCCGGTCGCCGAGGTGAGGGCGGCTGCGCTGGAGACGCGCTCCTCATCGGTGCCGAGCACCGTGTAGAAGACGGAGGCGTGCTGGAGGTCACCCGAGACGCGGACGTCGGTGATGGTCACGAATCCGAGACGCGGGTCACGCAGTCCCTTCTCCAGGCGTTCGGCCAGGATGACGCGGATGCGGTCCGCCAGTCGGGCCTGTCGTTCTCCAGCCATTTCCTTCTCCTCTGTGACGAATGAGGGGCGCCCGCAGGCGCCCCTCACGTTCGACTGGATCAGCCGCGAGGCTTCTCCACCAGCTCGGTCGTCTCGATCTCGTCGCCGACCTGGATATCGTTGTGCTTTCCGAGGCCGATACCGGCTTCGTAGTCCGTGCGGACCTCGGTGACGTCATCCTTGAAGCGGCGCAGCGACTCGATGGCCAGGCCATCGGCGAGCACAACGCCGTCGCGGATGACACGGGCCTTCGCGTTTCGGGTGATCGTTCCCGAACGGACGATGACACCGGCGATGTTGCCGAACTTCGACGAGCGGAACACCTCGCGGATCTCGGCGACGCCCGACTGGACCTCTTCGAACTCCGGCTTGAGCATGCCCTTGAGGGAGTTCTCGATCTCGTCGATCGCCGCGTAGATGACCGAGTAGAACCGGATGTCCACGCCCTCGCGTGCCGAGGCTTCGCGAGCCTTGGTGTCGGGGCGCACGTTGAAGCCGACGATGATCGCATCATCGATGGTCGCCAGGTTCACGTCGGACTCGGTGATCGCACCCACACCGCGGTGGATGATGCGCAGCTGCACCGAATCGTCGACCTCGATCTTGAGGAGCGACTCCTCCAGCGCCTCGACGGCACCGGAGACGTCACCCTTGATGATGAGGTTGAGCGTCTCGACCTTGCCCTCTTCGAGAGCACGGGTGAAGTCCTCGAGCGAGATGCGCTTGCGGGCCTTGGCCAGCAGTGCGTTGCGCTGAACGGCTTCACGCTTCTCAGCGATCTGACGCGCCATACGGTCCTCTTCGGTGACGATGAAGACGTCACCGGCGCGCGGCACCGAGTTCAGACCCTGCACCTGCACCGGACGGGACGGTGCTGCCTCTTCGACAGCGTCGCCGTTCTCGTCGAGCATGGCGCGGACACGGCCGAAGGCTGTGCCTGCCACGATCGAGTCACCGACGCGCAGCGTTCCGGACTGGATGAGCACGGTGGCGACCGAACCGCGGCCCTTGTCGAGCTTCGCCTCGATGGCGACGCCACGAGCGAGCTTGTTCGGGTTGGCCGTGAGGTCGAGACCTGCATCGGCGACGAGCAGCACGGCATCCAGGAGCTCCTGGATTCCGGTGCCCTGTCGGGCCGAGACGTCGACGAACATGACCTCGCCGCCGTACTCCTCGGCGACCAGACCGTACTCGGTGAGCTGCTGACGCACCTTCGCCGGGTTGGCCTCGGGCTTGTCGACCTTGTTCACCGCGACCACGATCGGTACGTTCGCCGCCTGGGCGTGGTTCAGCGCCTCGACCGTCTGCGGCATGATGCCGTCGTCGGCGGCGACCACGAGGATCGCGAGGTCTGTGACCTCCGCACCACGGGCACGCATGGCGGTGAACGCCTCGTGACCGGGGGTGTCGATGAAGGTCAGTGCCCGCTCGACCTCTTCGTGCTCGGTCCACACCTGGTAGGCACCGATGTGCTGGGTGATGCCGCCGGCCTCGCCCTCGATGACGTTGGTCTGGCGGATCGCGTCGAGCAGACGGGTCTTACCGTGATCGACGTGTCCCATGACAGTCACCACGGGAGGACGGATCTGGAGCTCGTCTTCGCTCTCTGCCTCGAGCTCCTTCTCGAGGTCGAGACCGAAGCCCTCCAGGAGCTCCTTGTCCTCGTCCTCGGGCGAGACCATCTGAATCTTGTAGCCGAGCTCCTCGCCGAGCACCTCGAAGGTGGCCTCGTCCAGCGACTCGGTGGCCGTGGCCATCTCGCCGAGGTTGAAGAGGATCGTGACCAGGGTTCCCGGCTGCACCGTGTACCCGGTCAGGGTCTCGATCTTGTCCGCGAAGTCGGCGATCGATGCGCCGCGACGCATGCGGATCGTCTCACCGTTGCCGCGTGTGACGTTGATGCCACCGACAACGGGAGCATCCCGCATCTCGAATTCCTGCCGCTTCGCCCTGCGCGACTTGCGCTGCTTGGACTTGCCGCCTCCCTTTCCGAACGCGCCTGCGGTACCCCCGCCGGGGCCGCGACCACGGCCGCCGCCACCGGGGCGACCGGCGAAGCCGCCGCCGGGACGTGCACCGGGACCGCCGGGGCCGCCGCCGGGACGACCGGCGCCGCCGGAGCGCTGCTGGAACGGTGCGCCGGGACGACCGCCCTGGCCGCCGCGAGGGGCGCCGGGACGAGGCGAACCGGGACGAGGCGCCCCCGGGCGCGGGGCGCCGGGGCGCGGAACCTGCGGACGCGGGATGTTGCCCGGCGTCGGGCGCTGTCCCATGCCCTGCGAGGATGCGAAGGGGTTGTTGCCGGGGCGCGGACCAGCCGAACGCTGACCCATGCCCTGTGCCGACGAGAACGGGTTATTGCCGGGGCGCGGGGCACCGGGCTTCGGTGCATCAGAGTCCGCGGCGGGGGCCGCGGGGTCACTCGGAGCGGGATCCGCAGGCGCCTCGGGTGCTGCCGATGCCTCGGCGGCGGGCTTCTCCTCCGGCGCGGGCTTCGGTCCCGGCTTCGGTCCGGGGGTGGGTGCCTTCGGGCCGGGCTTCGCAGCCGGTTTCGCGGCGGGCTTCTCTTCGGCCTTGGGCTTGATCGTCTCGTCCGCTTCGATGGCGGCGCGGAGCTTGCGAGCCACCGGCGGCTCGACCGTCGAGGACGGGCTCTTGACGAACTCGCCGAGCTCCTTGAGCTTCGCGAGTGCGGCCTTGCTGTCGACGCCGAGTTCGGCGGCGATCTCATGTACACGTGGTTTGGCAGCCACAATTCTCCTGTCTGGGTCGGTCTGCCCAGACAGGGCAGACCACTAGTCGCGGACGGGTCTCATCTCGAGCCGTTCACTTTGTTTCCATAGCCGTTCAGCCTTTGTTCTTCGGAAGGTGCTGTTCGATGGTCTGCGAGACGGCGGCCTCGGGAAAACCGATGGATGCCGACACGCGTAGTGCTCGTGCGAAGGCCTGACGCCGGATGGCTTTGTCCAGGCACTCACGCGTCGGATGCACCCACGCGCCCCTCCCCGGCATCACGGCGCGCTCATCGAAGACGAGGATGCCGTGATCGGCCACCACTCTGAGAAGAGCGGATCGGGAAGCACGCATGCGACAGCCGACGCATGTTCGTACGGGTTCCATCCTACACCGCGCCGCTGAGTGACGAATCCGTGGCGCGGCCGTCACTCATCCAGGATGCTGTCGGGCTGGATGTCGATCTTCGCCCCGGTGAGCTTGGCCGCCAGACGCGCATTCTGCCCCTCCTTGCCGATCGCGAGCGACAGCTGGTAGTCGGGAACGAGGGCGCGCACGGCCTTGGTGCCGGCATCCAGCACGAAGGAGCTGGTGACCTTGGCCGGTGAGAGGGCGTGCGCGACGAAGACAGCGAGATCCGCATTGTGGTCGACGATGTCGATCTTCTCCCCCTCGAGCTCCTCCGTGACGGCGCGGACGCGTCGGCCGAGCTCTCCGATGCAGGAGCCCTTGGCGTTGATCGACGGGTCGTTCGCCTTCACAGCGATCTTGGTGCGGTGCCCTGCCTCGCGTGCGAGCGAGACGATCTCGACGAGGCCGGCGGCGATCTCGGGGACCTCCAGGCCGAACAGCTTGCGCACCAGGCCCGGGTGGGTGCGCGAGACGGTGATCTGCGGCCCTTTCAAGCCCTTGGCGACGCTGGTCACGTACACGCGCAGGCGCGAGCCGTGCGCGTACTCCTCGCCGGGCACCTGCTCCTCGGGCGGCAGGATCGCCTCGACGGTGCCGAGGTCGACGTGGATCATCCGCGGGTTCGGACCCTGCTGGATGACACCGGCGACGATATCGCCTTCTTTGCCGCGGAACTCTCCCAGCACCGCGTCGTCGGCGATGTCGCGCAGACGCTGGCTGATGACCTGCTTCGCCGCGAACGCCGCGATGCGCCCGAAGTCTTCGGGGGTGGTCTCCTCTTCGCCGACCACGGCGCCCTCGTCATCGGTGACGGGCTGGAGGACGGCGACGTGCCCGCTCTTGCGATCGAGCTCCACGCGAACGCCTTCGGGGGCCGCGCCCTCGGATGAGACGTGCTTGCCGTAAGCGGTCAGGATGGCCTGCTCGATGATCGCGACGAGTTCGTCGAAGGGAATCGCCTTCTCCTTCTCGATTCCGCGCAACAGCCCCAGTTCGATCTCCATGACGGTCTCCATATTCAGCTCTTCGCCGCGGCATCGTGCGCGCGCGGCATCCGTACCACGATACCTGGTTCGCGCGGGAGCTGTCAGCCGAGCGCTGGACGCTTCGGTCGCGGGTCGTGTCCGCCGAATGCGGCGACGCGATCCCATACCCAGTCGGCGAGGCTTTCGGCGATCACGACGTCGTCCCGATCACCCGAGCGTCGCACGAGCCGGCCGAACGCGACGATCGCGAGATATGCGCCGTCGTCATCGGTCAGAACCTGATCCCACATCTCGTCCTCGGGCCACTCCGGAAAAGCGTCGGTGTCGGCGTCGATGGCGGCGTCCAGCTCGTCGAGCTCAGCGGCCGTCATCAGCCGGAACGACTCCTCGAGACCCCACACCGCACCGGTGCCGGGCTCCTGCCCGTCATGCCAACGTACGAGCGTGCGGAGCGGGCGGGTCAGGTTCGCGGTCTCATCCGGGTCTGCGGGCCCGCGGAGCGTCGCCCGCACAGCATCCGGCAGTACCGCCTCGAGCGCGTCGAGGGCGGACTCGAGGTCGAGCCCCCGCTCCATGTCCAGCTGGTGCCGCCACGCCGATTCGACGAACCCCGCCGCGCGCATCTTCTCCGGAGGCACGTCGTTCTCCTCGATGATCCGGCGGAACTTGTTCGCCAATGAGAGCAGGGTATGCATCAGCTCGTTCTGCGGATCTTCACGCAGCAGCCGCCGTGCCAGGTCTTCGGCATCGTCGAAGCGGTACTGCAGAAGATACGACCACCCGAGCATCTCGGCTGCCCAGACGTTCGCCGGGTCGGCTTCGATCGCTGCGCGTGCGATCGGGATCTGGCGCTCCGGCGGCGCGAAGCCCTCGGCGAGGCGCGTGATCTGTGCCGCCAGCGCGGTGCCCAGCATGTCCGGCATCGTGCGCCCGCACATGGCGACGGCATCGTCCATGAGATCCCAGCCCGCTTCGAAGTCGCCGCAGGCGGCCATCGCGTTGCCGAGCTGCATGTGGTTGAACCACAGCTCGGTGTCTTCTTCGACGGCGGTGATCGCCAGCTCGAGTGCTCGCGCGTGGTTGCGCTGTCCGAGTTCGAGGTCGCGCAGCCCCGCCGCGGCGTTCGCGAAGAACTGGTCGCGTCGCCCCATCACCTCTTCGTACTTCTGCCGCGCCTCAGCGACACGGCGTCGGGCGCTGAAGTGATCGGCGAGCAGGATCACCATGCCGGTGCGCCACGGCTCGTCGGCGAGCACCCGGTAGGCGAGCTCTTCGATCTTCGGGTTCGTCGGCTGCGCGTCGTACAGATCCCAGGCGAGCGTGCGGTCGCGGTCGGTGTAGGTCAGTTCGTCGCTCATCGCATCCCCCGCGCGACCCGATATGCCCGCAGCTGGTCGAACGTGCCGTCGTCGACGCCGTACTCGAGCACCGGGGCCACCTGATCGAACCAGCTGTTCGTCGACGCTGTGAGTCCCTGCGCGATCCGCACGAGGTGCTCGGTGGTCACCGGAACGACGGTCCCCGTGCTCATCGACTCGGTCATCGCCTGCTGCAGCGCTGTGGTGGTCATGTGGCTGAGGTCGGCACCGGAGAACCCGGCTGTCGCCGCGGCGACCTCGACGGCATCGACCTCACCGGCCGGTTTTCCCTCGAGCGCCTGCTGAATCATCGCGGCGCGCGCCACGGCGTCCGGCGGCAGCACCAGCACGGTCTTGTCGATGCGCCCGGGCCGGCGCAGCGCCGCGTCGATGTCCCACGGACGGTTCGTGGCCGCGAGGAAGTAGACGCCCTCGTTGGCGCTGCGCACTCCGTCGAGCTCTTCGAGCAGCTGGGTGAGGATCGAGCGCATGGCCTGCGAGCCGCCGCCAGAGGAGCGGCGCCCACCGATGGCATCGAACTCGTCGAAGAAGATCACGCACGGTGCGCTCGCGCGCGCGTCGCGGAAGACGCTCTGGATCGCACGCTCGCTCTCACCGAGCCACTGGCTGAGCAGGTCGGCGAGCGTGACGTGGATGAAGCTCGCCCCCAGATCCCCCGCGATCGCGCGGGCGATGAAGGTCTTGCCGCAGCCGGGAGGGCCGTACATCAGCAGCGATCCGCCAGGGGTCTGTCCGAAGGCGGCGGCCATCTCGGGGTTGCGCAGCGGAGCGAGGAACGTCTGATCGAGGTGCTGTTTGACGTCGGCGAGACCGGCGACGTCGGCGAGCGTCACACGCGGGCGTTCCGGGCGCACAGCGGCCGCCTCGGCCGGGTGCCGCTCGCCCTCTTCCTCGGCGATATCGGGGGCCGGTGCGGGCGTGATCGGCGGGGGCGCGGCCGGTGACGCGCTCTCGGCAGGCGCGCTCGCGGGCCCGCGCAGGCGGGCCGCCATCGTGCGCGCCTTCAGCAGCCGTACCTTCTGCGCATCACCACCGCGAGCGGCGAACTCCTCGACCTCCTCGGCCGCGCGAGTCGGATCCTCCGACAGCAGAAGTGCGATGTAGTCCTCGCGCAGGGCGAGGTTGTCCGGATCTGCGGCGACCGCGACGGCGATCACATCGATGAAGTTCTCGTCAGGCATCCGCATCAGTCTTCCACACGGTCGGCAACGGCAATCGCCTGGTCATCCCTCGGCAACCGCACGGTCATCCGGGACCGGGATCGTCGCCGTGTACCGTCCCGTCCGCACCGTCTGATCGCGGCTCGACATCCCCCCGATAACCGAAGGAAAGCATCCGTGCACCCTCCCCTGTCCTCTGCCCGCCGGAGCCGCAAGCTCCTCGCCCGCTGTTCCGCCCTCGCGGTAGCAGCGGGGCTCACTGTCGGAATGCTGGGCGCTGCCGTCGCGCCCGCCGCGGCGGGCGTCACCCCCGCGAGCGCCGCCGATCCCGACCTGGCTTCGCGATTCACACTGGCTGTCCTGCCGGACACGCAGTTCTATTCGCGGTACTCCGCCGATCAGTTCATGCCTCGATACGGCACCGACCCGTTCGCCGCCCAAACCCAATGGATAGCTGACAACGCCGAGGCTCTCGACATCCCCTTCACCGTGCACGTCGGCGACGTCGTCGACCGTGTCGGCGTCGAAGCGGAGTGGCAGGCTGCGGACAGTGCGATGCGCAATCTCGAGGACGGCGGGGTTCCCTACTCGATCCTCACCGGCAATCATGACGTCCTGGACAGCAGCGACGATGTGTACGACATCGACTACGACCTGGCCAGCGAGCCGTTCCTCGCCTGGTTCGGCACAGACCGGGCAGCGCAGAGCGAGACATACGGCGGGAGCGACCCCACGGGCCTGAACCGCTACTACGTCTTCGAGGCTGAGGGACAGCAGTTCATGGTGATCTCGCTCGCCTGGCGCGCCTCCGACGCGACGCTGGACTGGGCCAACCAGGTGATCGCCGAGCATCCGACTCTGCCGGTGATCCTCTCGAGCCACGAGGTCCTGAACGTCGAGGCCGACGCCGAGACCCCCAGAGAGACCGAGTACGGGCTGCGCCTGTGGGACCGTCTGATCGCCCCCCAATGATCAGATCTTCTTGACCTTCAACGGGCATTTCCACGGCGCATCGCGGCTCACGAAGATCAACGACGCCGGGCACGAGGTCCACGAGGTGCTCATCGATTATCAGATGGCCTATGAGGGCGGAAACGGCTACCTCGGTCTGCTTGAGTTCGATCTCACGAACAGCCGGATCAGTGCGCAGACCGCGTCGCCCTGGGTCGTATCGAAGCCGCAGGAGACGCTGACCAGTTACGACCAGCCCTTCTTGGAGGGCACGCATCAGCAGTACACGGTCGATATCGACTTCGCCGACCGCTTCAGCGGGTTCGCGCCGGGCTTCGGTGAGGGAGCGACAGCGGACGAGCCGTCGCTCACACAGGCGGCGCGTGAGATTCTGCTCGACGGCTTCGAGGGCCCCGAGCCGATCAGCACCGAGCGCCCGGGCGATGAACGCGACTACATCGAGGCCGAGGGGACGGTCGCTCACTGGCGGTTCAATGGCCTGGACGGCGTCGTCGACGCTGACGTGGTCGTTCCCGATGTCGCCGGCGGCAACGATCTGCGCAGAGTCGACCCCGCGCTCACGAACGCTGAGGGCGCCGAGTGGTCGGACGTCACGATTGAGAGCACCGACGTCCATGGGTTCTCCGCGGATTCTGCCGCGGTCTGCTTCGACAATGCCTCTGCGAGCCGGTTCAGCTACCTGACGACGTCCGCCGATGCCGCAGTGAACGACGTCGATCTGAACGAGGGGTACACGATCGAGACGTTCATCAAGATGGACGCCGACTGGACCGCGGATCAGAACGGCTGGTCGAAGGCGATCGTGCGCACGGGCAACCGTTCATGGACCGACATGCCGCCGAGTCAGTGGGATTACACCGCGTCCCCGACGGCACTGGGCATCTCGAACCTGCGCGAGTTCCAGTACACCAGCCTCTCGGCCGACGCTGCGAAGGGTGATCGTGTGAACTGGTCCGGCGAGATCATGACCGACAGCTGGTCGCACGTCGCCGTCGTGAACGACCCGGATTCGAGCACGACGACGATGTACGTCGACGGAGCACCCGTGCTGCGAAACGCAACGGACACGGCAGGTATGACGTGGAACGAGGGCATGCCTTGGATCCTCGGCTCGGACTGGAGCGACGACGCCGCGCGCAACGGCTGGCATGGCTGCATCGGCGAGACGCGCATCATCGATCGTGCGACGACTCCGGACGAATGGCTGACCCAGCGCGCCGATATCAGTGATCTGCAGATCACCTCGTCCCCGGAGGACACGCTGCCTGCGGGAACCGAGACGGCGACGTTCAGCGGCACGGGTTTCCCTGGCGCGGACATCCGGTTCGCTCCCTCCTCCACACAGGCGGTCGCTGCCGCCGCCGCGCCGGCAGCGGGCACCGTGGGGGCTGACGGCACCTGGACGCTCAGCGTCAGCGGACTGACTGCAGGACCCCAGGAGGGCGAGATCGTGCAGGCTCTCGGAGCGCGCACCGGGGCGAGTCTGCCCGTCGCGTTCCGTATCGCCGAGGATAGCACGCAGCCTCCCGGGGACGGGGACGGGGACGGAGATGGCGGCGGAAACGTCGACCCGGGTGATGACGCCGGCAACGGTGCGCCCGGGGTCGGGGGCGGTGGCGAGGCCTCCACCCCGGACGGAGATCTGGCGACGACCGGTCTCGATCAATCCGTGTGGCTGATGCTGGTGACCATCGCCGGTGTGCTGTTGGTGGGCGGAAGCGCGCTCACCGTGCGCTCTCTGCTGCGCCGCCGCTGAACCCCGCGGGGTGCGGAAGCCGACGGGTTTCCGCACCCCGCGTTCAGCGTGCGGAGTCGAGTGCGTTGATCGCGTCGATCAGGCGGTACAGCCCGCCGACCTCGCGCTGCCGCAGGTGCAGGGCGAGCCGAGGCAGGTCGACCACGTCATTGTCGGATACTTCGACGGCGTGCGCGTCGACGAGCTCGATGCGGCCCTCGGCGATGATCGAGGCGAACTCCGCATTGAGTCCTTCGACCTCGGCATCCGTCGGACGATTCTTCAGCCGCAGCACGAGCAGGTCGTCGATCCAGCGCAGCGAGTCGTAGTTGCGCCAGAACTCGGTGATCTCAGCCACAGCATCCTCGGCCGAATCCGTGACGAGCACGCGATCGAAGTCGTGCGGCGAGATCACTCCCGCGGGGATCAGGGTCTCGACGACGAAGCGCTCGAGCCCCGCCCAGAAGGTGCCGCCGGGCTCGTCGAGCAGCACGATCGGCATCGGCTCGGCTTTGCCGGTCTGCTGCAGGGTGAGCAGCTCGAACATCTCGTCCAGCGTGCCGAAGCCACCGGGGAGACAGATGAAGCCGGTCGATTCCTTCACCAGCATGAGCTTGCGGGTGAAGAAGTACTTCATCTCGACGGACTGCGTGTCCTTCGCGACGACCGCGTTCGGCTTCTCTTCGAACGGCAGTCTGATCGAGACACCGAGCGCCATCTTCTCGCCGGCCCCCTCGGCGGCCGCCTGCATGATTCCCGGCCCCGCGCCGGTCACGACCATCCACCCACGCTGGGCGAGCACCTCGGCGATCGACCGTGCCTGGTCGTAGAGCGGATCGTCCTGCTGCGTGCGCGCCGAACCGAACACGGTCACCTTCGGCACGTCGACGTAGGGCTGGAAGAGGTGGAACGCGTCGCGCATCTCGGCGAGCGCGGCCGAGGCGATCTTCAGATTCAGCCGGCTCGTGCCGTCTTCGCCGAGGTGTACGCCGGTGCGCAGGATCTTGCGAATCAGGGAGCGGTTGGCGGTGACGCCGGACTCCGCCACGATCTGATCGATCGCGGCTCTGAGGTCGACGTGCTGCGCGTCCGTCATGATCAGTGCGTCAGCCGCTCGATCGCGTCGACGAGCGAGAGGGCGTCGCGCTCCCCCGTACGACGATCCCACAGCTCGACCTGGCCGTCTGCGGCCCCGCGGCCGACAACGAGCACGCGCGGGATGCCGACGAGCTCGGCGTCGCCGAACTTCACACCGGGTGACACCTTCGGGCGGTCGTCGTAGAGCACGTCAAGACCCGCTATCTCGAGGTCGGAAGAGGCTTGCTCTGCGACGTCGAAGGCGATCTGATCGCGACCTGCTGCGACCACGTGCACATCGAAGGGCGAGACGGGGGCTGGCCAGATGAGGCCCTTGTCGTCGTTGTTGAGCTCGGCGATGATCGCGAGGATGCGGGTGACCCCGATGCCGTATGAGCCCATGGTCACCGTGACGAGCTTGCCGTTCTCGTCGAGCACCTTCAGTCCCAGGGATTCGGCGTACTTGCGGCCGAGCTGGAAGACGTGGCCGATCTCCATGCCGCGCGCCAGCGACACCGCCCCCGAGCCGTCCGGGGCCGGGTCGCCGTCGCGGACGTTCGCGATCTCGACGATGCCGTCGGCGCTGAAGTCGCGCCCGGCGACGACCGAGTGCGCGTGCTTCTGGTCGATGTTGGCGCCAGTGATCCACGAGGTGCCCTCAGACACCCGGGGGTCGACGAGGTAGCGGAGGCCGGTCGCAGACTCCTCACCGAGCACCGCACCGGCCGGCGACCAGGGGCCGATGTACCCCTTGACCAGCAGCGGGTTGGCCGCGAAGTCCTCCGGCGTGGCGGTGGCGACCTCTGCGGGGGCGAAGGCCACCTCTGCGCGCTTGTCATCGACCTCGCGGTCGCCGGGGATGCCGACGACGACGAGCTCGCGGGTCTCGTCGGGGTGCACGAGCGCTAGCACGACGTTCTTCAGGGTGTCGGCGGGGGTGACCTCCCGGTCGAGGACGGCGTTCGCGTGCGCGACGAGGGTCTCGATGGTGGGGGTATCGGGCGAGTCGAAGACGGTCGCCGCGGGGACGTCGTCGAAGGGCACAGCATCGGGAACAGCGGTCGTGAACGCCTCGACGTTGGCGGCGTAACCGCCCGCGCTGCGCACGAATGTGTCTTCCCCGACGGCGGTCGGGTGCAGGAACTCCTCTGAGCGGGATCCGCCCATGGCGCCGGCATCCGCCTGCACAATCGCGTACTCGAGGCCCAGACGCTGGAAGATCCGCTCGTAGGCATCCCGCTGGGCCATGTAACTGTCATCCAGCCCGGCGTCGGACGCGTCGAAGGAGTAGGCATCCTTCATCGTGAACTCGCGGCCGCGCAGCAGCCCCGCGCGCGGACGCGCCTCGTCGCGGTACTTGTCCTGGATCTGGAAGATCGTCAGCGGCAGGTCCTTGTACGACGAGTAGAGGTCCTTCACCAGCAGCGTGAAGACCTCTTCGTGCGTCGGTGCGAGCAGGTAGTCACCGCCCTTGCGGTCCTGCAGACGGAACAGCAGATCGCCGTACTCGTTCCAGCGGCCACTCTCCTCGTATGGCTCGCGCGGCATGAGGGCTGGGAAGTGAACCTCCTGCGCACCGGCGGCTGCCATCTCTTCGCGGATGACCGTCTCGATCTTCGCCTTCACCTTCAGCCCGAGCGGCAGCCAGGCGAAGATGCCGGCGGCCTGCGGCCGGATGTATCCCGCGCGGATCAGCAGCTTGTGACTTTTGACCTCGGCACCTGCCGGGTCTTCGCGGAGCGTGCGGAGGAAGAATTTCGAGAGACGTGTGACCACGCGTCAAGTCTAGGGACTAGTTGAGCGCGCGTGTCCCCTCGGGGATGACTCCATCGGCGTACAGGCTCGCCGCGACGTCTTGCACGGCCGTGAGTCCGACACGCTGGATCATCGGGCCGTAAGAGATGCGGGCGACGCCGAGCGCTTCGTACTCGGCGGCCTTGAGCGCTCCGGGCAGGCCGATCACACTGATCTTGCCCCGGCCGATGCCGTCGACGAGCTGCGTGGTCACGTCGGCGTTCAGGATGCCGGGCACGAACACGCAGGTCGCGCCGGCTTCGAGGAACGCACGGCCGCGCTCGATGGCATCCGTGATGCTCTCTTCGATGGGGCGGTCGCCAGCGCGGACGAACGCATCGGTGCGGGCGTTGAGGGCGAAGGGCACACCCTCGGCTTCACCGGCCTTCACGATCGCCTCGACGGCGGCGACGGATTCGGCGAGGGGCTTCAGACGGTCTTCGACGTTCGCACCGACGATGCCGGCGCCGATGGCGAGGCGAGTGGTCTCCCCCGCATCACCGTATCCGTCGTCGAGGTCGGCGCTGACGGGAAGGTCGGTGGATGCTGCGATGCGGCCGATCATGTCGATCATGAGCTCGCGCGGGATCTGGCCGTCGGGGTACCCGTAGGTCGCGGCGATGGAGTGGCCGGCGGTGGCGAGCGCGGTGGTCTCGGGGAGGTCGGCGACGGCCGTGGCTGACACGACGTCCCAGATGTTGACGACGCGGAGGATCTGCGGGGCATCGTAGAGCGAACGGAGCTTCTGAGCTTTGTCTGCAGCGGTCATATCTCCAAGCTAATGCCCGCGGGCGACATCGGCGCCGGATTAGTGTGGGGGCATGCCTCAGCGCCGATCTCATGTCGCCCCGTCCGCCGCACAGAGTGAGCTCGCAGAGGCGCTGGCCGCGCTGCGGGTCGCTGCCGAGGCACCGACCGAGTTCTCTCCGGAAGCGATCGCCGAGGCTTCGTCGGTCTCGCCTCCCGAGCCTGAACTCGATCTGCGCGATGTGCCGTTCGCGACCTTGGACCCGGTCGGCTCGAAGGATCTCGACCAGGCATTCCATCTCGCCCGCACCGGCGACGGTTTCGAGGTGCGCTACGCGATCGCGGATGTTCCGGCGTTCGTGACGCCGGGCGGAGCGCTGGATGCCGAGGCGCGTGAGCGCGGACAGACGCTGTATGCGGCGGACGGGTCGATCCCGTTGCATCCGCGTGAGCTGAGCGAGGGCAGTGCGTCACTGCTGCCGGATGTGGATCGGCCCGCGCTGGTGTGGACATTCGCGCTATCGTCGTCGGGAGACGTGGATGACTTCCGACTGGAGCGGGCGCTGATCCGCTCGCGCGCGCAGCTCGACTACGAGAGCACGCAGAAGGCGTTGGATGCCGGTGAGGAATCCCCCGCATCCCTGCTGCGCGACATCGGAGAACTGCGCATCGCTAAGGAGCAGAAACGCGGCGGGGCGAGCCTCAACATGCCCGATGAGGAGGTCGTGCAGCTCGACGACGGCACCTACTCGATCGAGCGCCGCAGTCCCCTGCCGGTCGAAGAATGGAACGCGCAGCTGTCGCTGATGACGGGGATGGCCGCGGCATCCCTCATGGTCGAGGCGAAGGTCGGTGTGCTGCGGACGATGCCGGAGCCGGATGCCGAGGCGTTCGAGACATTCCGTCGCCAGACCGAAGCGCTCGGCCGGCCGTGGACGGACGGTGAGTACGGCGAGTACCTGCGGGGGCTGGACCGCGCCGACCCGCTGACGCTGCCGGTGCTGCAGGCGGCGGCTTCGCTGTTCCGCGGGGCCGGGTACGTGACGTTCGACGGTTCCGTTCCCGCAGATGTCGAGCAGGCGGCGATCGCGGCTCCGTATGCCCACGCCACCGCTCCCCTGCGACGCCTGGTCGACCGTTGGGCGTTGGCGATCTGTCTCGGCATTTCGGATGGTTCGGGGGCACCGGCGTGGGCGCGCGAGTCGCTCGCCGAGCTCCCGGATCTGATGCAGTCTTCGGGACAGCGCGCGTCGCGCCTGAACGCCGACACGATCAATCGCGTCGAAGCTGCGCTGGTGAAGCCACTGGTCGGTTCGACGATCGAGGCGACCGTGATCGAGATCCGCAACGACGGCGAGCGCGCGGGCATTCAGATCGCAGACCCTGCGGTGACGGCATCCGCCCCGGTGCCGGCGGGGACGAAGCCCGGCGAGACGGTGAAGTTGAAGGTCGTGCGTGCCGATATCGCGAAGGGTGAGATGGAGTTCGCGG